>CALACF010000373.1 GCA_937890245.1 uncultured Flavobacteriales bacterium | reverse complement strand
GCTTGGCGAAGGCCATTTTCCCATGAAAAGCGTTGGTGTACATGTTCTGGCTCCCGAGTTCGAGCATCTTCAGTCCGTTGCGCACTACCCAGCGCCCAGCTAAAAGGGTGTTCAGACGGTCCCATGATATTTGTGTAATCCCCATACGTCACATGCCTTGGGCGTGGAACACCACGTCTTTTCCCAGCTCACCGTCGTATCCGGCAGCGTAGACGAGAAATTTAGGGTCAGTTAGTGCCATTCCGAGGCGGTTGGCGATGACGGACCCACACGCCATGTCATGCCGATGGTCGTCCCACCTTCCCCGGAACGCACCGGCGTCACACGCGGCCCGCCACTGATCCAAGAATGATAGCGAAGTGGGCTTTCGAAGGTCCAATCCGAGGAATCCAGCGTTCCCATACATCGGGATGGTGAGCGCCTCTTCTCGTGTCAGGCTGAAGTAGGCGAGGGCTTGGTCGTTGCACCAGTCACCGACCACGTGCCCCGACTTTTCCATGATGTGCCCGTGCTCTTCAATGTGCTTGAAAACAGGCTCTATGCCCTCTACGGCGTAGACTGACGCGTCTACCCACACCCCTAAATCGCATCGGCTCTCTACCGCCTTTTTCCACGCGTAGGGCTTGAACCCGTAGGGCTCCTGCTCGTGGGGAGGCGCCTGAATGTCCTTTTCGTCATTCCACATGCCCACTCTCCCCACAAACCCCGTCCGCTTTAGGCTGACAATCAACCTCTGCTGGCCCAGCGCGTAGTTCCTGCTTCTGGCGAAGTTTAGGACGACTTGCCGCATTAAACTGTAGGGTTCAGGTGGAAGCACACGGTTTCACGCGGGTCGTTGTACCCTGGGCCTATGTAGGCGAGCGTGTCCCCATTGGTTCGCAGCTTCATCCCGAGTTTGTGGGCGGTGACAGAGGCGGCAGACATGTCATGGCGATGGCCCTCGCAACGGGGGTCATCGGAGGCCGCCCCATCGCGATTCTGCCACGGCCCCGGAAAGGTGATTCCATCCAGGGCCAGTTCGTGCCACCTGTCCAGGAAGGCGTTGGCAATGTCGCTGCTGAAGTTCAAGCCGACAAATCCAGCTGTGAGCATTGGGATTTTCATGGCCTCATCCCGCGTGAGGCCCATCTGCTCAAGGGCCGCGTCAGTTGTCCACGTGCCTGTCCAGTGACCGGCTTCCTCGAAGAAGTACCCCTCGTTCTCGATGATGGTGAAGACGAGATCGAAGGGCTTTACGGCGTAAATGGACGCGTCGGCGAAAAGCGCCGACTCATACCCCTGGGCACGAGCGTTGACGAGCGCGTGAGTTTTGAAGGCGTAGGGCACCTGCGAGTGAGGTGGGCAACCGAGGTCGGAACTCGATGTCCATCCCACGAAGTCACCGTCCCATCCGTGCTCCATGACGCTGCGCTTCAATCGCTCCTGTCCATACGGGTACCAGGCCCCCTCGGCAAAGTTGATAATAGCTCTGCTCATCGTGCGACAATAATATTTTCGCCGTTGCGCATCACTTCGTGGTAAGGCTCCGTCGTGGCGCCAGAGCCGTTGAGAAGCTCCAGCATCTTGTCGGCCGACCCATCGTGCTCCACGCAAATCACCTGAGGGCGGCAGCTGGTCATCAGCAGGGCAGAGAAAATATCCATGTTGGTGCTCTCCACGTCGATGTTCATGAAGTCCCACGTGTGACCGAAGCGATGGAGCAGCGCGACAAGCGGGAGGGACTGGACCCAGAATTCCTTGAATGTGCACGCATGCCCGCTTTCCCACTTGTGCTTGTGCCCTACATCCGTAGATGAGATGGCATCGCCACCAGAGTCGTAGAATTTCACCAGCTCAGGGGTGTTGCTGGCAGTGATCGCTGCGTTAACGATGTCCACCTTCGGGTGCTCGGAGTGGTTGGCCAGGAGAGCAGCAAAGCAGGAGGGCGACGGCTCTACGCACACGCCCTCCCATCCCATCTCTGCCAGCTTGAGAGTGTTCGAAAAGCATTTCCCGTCGTAGGCCCCGATGTCCATGAACCTGCCGGTTCCGTGGTCGGCAAACAGCTTGAGGAGGACCTCTTCTTCGTCGTTTTGTGAGTATTTTTCAGACATATCAGGTTGTTGGCTTGCCTACGTTAGAACGGGTTTCTTCCTGGCTCCATACATACCCGTGGAGGATCTCATCGATGCGGTGGCTGTGTTCGATACAGGGGAGAGCCTGGCGGAGCCAATACCAGTCCTCGTCCATCGTCCCGTCAGGGAAGTCAAATCGACGGGCAAAGTCGCGGCGCCAACAGCACCAATGCCACGGAGGTCGGACGATATCGCGCCACTTTCCGTCCGTTTTTCCCGCCTGGGAAATTTGCTCTTTGCTGGAAACTTTGAGGCCCACGTCAGTGGTCACCTTGAAAGGCGCATCACCATTCAACTTACAGATGCTGTCAAAGTGGATAACGTCTACATCAGGGTGGACCGTGATCGCGGAGACCAGTTGGGACACGTATCCCTCCAGGGCGATGTCGTCATCATCCAGGTGGGTGATGAACCGGCCCTGCGCCTGCGCAACCATCGCGTTTCTCTTGTGGCCAAGAGAACGTCTACAATTGTCCATGAAGCTGATGACCTCCACCTCTCGCCGGTCGCCAATCTGGCCCTCCAATCTGGAAAGGAGGAGGCTCAGCTTCGGAATTCGCTCAGGGATCGACGGGATTAGGATGGAAAGATCACACGCCATCAGAGTCTCCATCGAGGTATTCAGACGAGTCGAACACGATGCTGTGGAGGGCGTCCAACGTCAGCATGCGCCACAGGGTGACCCACTGGGGGTTGTCGCTTCCGCCTGGGTGGGGGCACCACACGATACCGAACTCAAAAGGATCTTTGTGGCTGGCATCGGACCCCGGAAGGGAGACGATGGTGACACTGTCTGCCTTATGCTCCGTGACCCAGCTCACCGGTTTTTTCTCACCGGCCGCCACCGCCATGTCCACATCTTCCTTCCACAGCACTCGCATGCGTGACCCAAACGTGAGGTCCGGCCCATTTTGGATGAATTTAGACCACGTAGGCTTGAGCCTGCTTCGGTACTCCAGGTCGAACATCAGAGTTCGCATTGTATCTGGCATCCTTGGAGCGTAGCCGACCGGGATGCCGTGCGCAGCGGCAGTTTCGCTCTGGTTGAGACAGAGAGTATCCTTGCCGGTGTTTGTGCCGGACGTCGCGATCATTATTGGTTTGGCCACACGTTTGAGAACTTAACTAATTTTTGTAGACAAAAATGAACGGCCGGTAGAGAGTCAGCCGTATGGAAGAAAGAGTAGCAGAGAAACACGAGTCATTCGGAGTGCTGACAATCCACCGGACCTCAACATCGAACACGAACTTGTTCGGGTCGTCAATCAAGCACAGCAACACAATAAGGATGACGATTGGTCGCGCAGAAAAGGTGCTGGGCCGGGGAAACTTAACCCACCGATGATCGACGCGGAGTCACCTCAGCTCAGCAGGTAGCCCCGCGTCAGGGTCCGGCCGCCGCCCCTGCCTACGCCTTGGCCGGGGTCGTGGCGCGTCCAGGTCTTCCTCTTCGTCGTCGCCTTCGACGGCGGGCGCATACTCGTCTATGACGATCTGCATGCACGCGGGGTCGATCTTACCAAGCAGGTGCTGGTGGGCTTCGCCATGCCGGTTGATGAATACGAAGAATCGAAGGATGTTTGCTTCGTATTCCGCTTCCGTGGCGCAGATGCCGATGCCAACGTCTACAATTCCAGCTTTTTCGAACGATCCCTGAAAACTCTTCATGGACGGTTTCCGCCTGCCGACAGTCTCCTTGTTACATCTGTCGGGCATGATCACGCAGCATTTGAACTCGTGGCCCAGGGCGCGGGCCTCAGTGTAGACTTCCGACTGCTGTCGATGCGCAGGAACATTTTTGTCGCCGTGGGACGATGATCTGACCGTCTCGGCGTAGTCGATGAAGATCGCCTTGACGTTCAGCTGGAACTCCTTGATCACCGTGCGGGCGTGAACCCGGATGTCGGCAATGGACGCCGATCCGGCTGGGTAGTGCTTGACCAGAATGTCGTGGCCCAGATGCGCGCCCAGGGCGTCTCCTGTCTTGCCGATGAACACCTCGGTGTGCTTGATCATTTCCTCCTGGGTCTGCCCGGTAAGGGAGCAGCACAAGCGGACCGTGCCCAGCACCTCATCGATCTCGCAGGCGTAGTAGAGGACATCGCCGCCGTTGTAGGGATTGGCCATATGCTTGGCGAGGTTGAGGCAGAACGCTGTCTTAAATCGCTTCGGGGGAGCCAGCGGAACGATCAACCAGCCTGGTGCCCACCCCAGGGGCCAAATCTTGTCCAGCAGCTCATAGCCGGTCTTGAGGCCGAAGTCCTGCCTGCACGCCTCACGAATCGTCTCAGCGTAGTCGTGGTGGAGCCTGACGCCCAGGTCGGCGAGATTTTCGCCCACCTTGAGAGCCTCTTCAAAAGGCTTGATGAGGCTGGTGGTCGGGGCCTTGTTGTCCTGGAGCATGCCGATCAGGTCACGGGCCGCGTTGAGGATCGCCCGCTCCTTGGCGAACTCGATGACCATGTCGGCCACGAAGTCGGCGTCCTTGGTGCTGACATCCTTGATGCGCTCGATGTAGTGGGCGCATTCCTCGGGCGTCACAGACGAGCCGACTCGCTCGGCCGCCTTCACCAGGCCGTTGGCCAGGGCGGTCCAGGAGGGTATGTTACCATATTTCCCCTGGTGCGCCAGAAGCGTACGCGCCGTCATCTGGCTGTGCTCGGTGCCGAAGTACTGCGCCTTGAGGACAGGCCCGTAGCGGGCAAATTTCTCGGGATGCCTGACAAAGCAGGCGAGAATCATGTCTTGGAAGTCAGGGCTGAAGTTGTAGGTTTCGCGTAGCTCGTTCATTGTATACGTTTGGTAGTTCCTCTAGGTATTTGATGCATTCCCATTGCTGCACGGCCAGGCCCAGCTTTGTCCAGAATTGGATGGGATCAGTTATTTCTTTGTCCGGGTAGTCAAAATCGTCAGCAAACAGGCCAAACCTACCCAGGACTGTCCTGATGGCAGCTGGCATGCTGGCTTCGCGCTGCTCGAAAGCGGCAATAGCTTGGCGCTTGTGCCTCTTCAGGTTAGCCCTCTCCTTGGCGGCGGCGAAACGATGCGCCTCCACCGGCCCACCGCCAGTGCTCTTGTGAGAGATGCCTTTGAGCCTGTAATTGTAGTAGGTTTCCTCCGTTGCCAGCCACACCGGGTCAAGCCACTGCTCATACTTATCGTAGAGAGCCGGGTACGCGGCACCGGTGCTGGTGAGTTTGTGGCGAATGATAAATGTCCCTGCCCGTGTTTCAGCAGCCTCCATCCTGTTTTCGAGGCTATCGTCGTAGACTCTCTCGTCAAGCGAGGCACTCAACGTTTTCAACGTGAAGTGTGAAAATTTATGTATACATAATTCTCTCCACGTCTCGATTTGCTTCACGCTGAAGTCACCAGTGAGCATGCTTGGGTAAAATTTGCAGTCCGGCTGCGTTTTTTGACGGCCCATCATGTTAGTGTATACAAAAAGTTCGAGGTTGCACCCAGCCTCCTTGGCTCGCTTCTCTATCTCACGGCCGAGAAGGCCAGGGAGTGACACAGGTTGTGTACCGAAAACGGCTACGTGGCACATGGTGTAGATGCGGTCTGTGCCGCTGCTGGATTTCACCTTCGGGTACTTGGCAATTAGCCCGTCAGGCACGAAGGCAAACTTGGCAGAGGAAAGAGGCGTCTTTCCGTCCCGTTTACCCATAAAAACGGCACAATCTACCCTAAACCGGCAAGCCTGGCACACGGGGTCGTCGTCGACGCGATTGACCCCGAAGCAGTCCATCTCATGGTGAATAGGTTTTCGGATCATCGACGGAGAGAACAGGTGTTCCGGTTCTACCTACCGTGGAAGAAGACGACCAACTACTGGAGGCTCCCAAGGAGCGGAAACCAAAGCAGACGTTTGTGGCTCTCGATGGAACGCCTCTCCCTCTGACCAAGCTGAAAGTCGACAAGTGGCGGAGGGACGCCCTCGTCGGTGCTCTAGGGTTTGAGCAGGAGGAGGGAAGCAACGTCAGGACGACGACACTAGATCCGAAGTTCCCACTGGGAGAGGGAGTGCTGCGCCCCGGCCCCACATCCCCTATTTGCGCAAAGTGCGGCCTGGACAAGTGCGGTGCGAAGAACCCCTACATGGCCTACGCAGGCTCTGAAAACCCACTTGTTACCGTCATTATGGACTCTGTGTCGGGTAAAGAGGACGATGTTGGTGAGATAGCGCGGGAGGGGTCAGCCGGTTTCCTGGCAGACAAACTGGCAAAAATGGCCCATGCGACAGGTGTTCCGCTGAGCAGGATCAGGTGGGTTCCTTCGACGCGGTGCGCCTACCGGAACGTCGGTAAATTCCCAGATTACAAGATCAAGGGGCGCTGGTGCCGCAATTTCGTAGTTCAAGACCTGCTCGATCACCCTCCAAAGATGATCGTCACAGTGGGCTCAGCGGCGACGGCGATGCTGAGCCACAAGTCGAATGTAAACGATTGGGGCGGGAGGTTGCTGACCTACCGAGGATTACCCGATGACTGGCTCACGGACGGCAAGTTCATGCTTCCGAAACCGATCTCAGAGGAGTCAGACGCCGTGTGGCACGGCCATCCTTTCTTCGGCTTGCCGGGAGCGGATGCCCCCATACCCCTCTTCCCGGTTCAGGCGCCGCGAGTCATCTTCGCCATTCAAAACCAGGATGTTACCGCTGATTGGTACTACGACATCCGAGACGGGTTTAGGATGGCGGCCGAGGGCGTCCCGGTGATGGACTACGAGCGGGACTGGTACGAGATAACCAATGATCCAGAGCGCGTGGAGGAAGCCCTCGGCGACATTATCGCCAACCCAGGCATTCGTGTGTGCTACGACACGGAGACGACAGGTCTGAAGCAGTGGAATGCCTCAGCTGCCATTGTATTCATGATGTTCAGGTGGACTGATCCGGCAACCAAGAAGCCGAGGTCCATAGGATTCCCGTGGGACTACGTGCCCGTGAACGGCGATGTAAACAATATCAAGGACCACATCCCGCGTCTGAAGCACATCGTCTACGACGTGCTCACAAAGTCCAAAGTTGTAGGCCACAACCTGACGTTTGACACTCTGTTCACCTACGCGACAACCGTGCAGTCAAAACGCGTCCACCCTCCAATGGTGGACGGAAAGGTGAATCCGTCCTGGCTGGCTGAGCAGCACAAGCTCAATGCTCTCGCGGAGGCCAACGAGTGTGACACGTGGCACATGGCCTACACCCAGCGCCAGAAGCAGGGGACACTGAGCCTGGAGTCCGTCGCCTACGACTGGGTGGAAGATTTGGCAGGTTACGAGGAGGAAATGAAGCTTCTCATCGGCCTGCACAGCGATCTTCTCGACCCCGGCGCCAAGAAGGGCGGTCACTACGCGAACTGCCCGCAGGACAAGTGGGACAGTCATTTCAGGGCCTACGTGATGGGCGACGTAGAGGTGTGCTACCAGGCGTGCGACAAGATCGAAGCCAAGCTTAAAAGGGCGACGACCTACGCCATTCCGCTGGCCCACGAAGAGAAACGAGGTGTATTCAGGCGGTTTACCCCTCCTCGGCGAGATTGGGTCTACGACAGCATTATATCGCCTTCCGCCCAGATGCTAACCAAGATGATGGGCCGGGGGATGCACGTGGATCAGGAAACCCTGCTGGCTCTGGAGGGGTCCTATCCGATACAGATCAAGGAAGCGCGGGCGAAGATGCGGGCGGTGACACCCGAGATTGAGGCGTGGTGCGAGGCCCACGAGCGCGAGGACCCTAAGTGGGAGTTGGATCTGGAGAAGAAGGCGCAGCTGAAAGAGATCCTGTTCGGGGAGCACCTGCTCAACCTGCCTATCCCGCGACTGACGCTGACGGGCAAGAAAAAGTACGGAGAGGACGAAGCCGAGTGGGCCAAGTTGCCACGCGAGGCCATGTACGCCTACGCGGCCATGGACAAGTACACCCTCAACATGTTGTCAGTCGACCACCCCGAGGTCCGCCCGCTTCAGGATTACCGCAAGGTCCACAAGCTTTACGGAACCTACGTCCGGCCCCTGCGCAACATCTTCACCAAGGGAATCGATAAGAAGCAGCGGGAGAAAGAGCAGCACCTGTGCTTCGACAGCTGCGTCCACGGTCAGTTCCTGCTGACAGGGACTCGCGGGGGCCGACTCTCAAGCCGAGAGCCAAATCTGCAAAACCAGCCTTCTGACGCCGTTGTGAAGCGAATGTTTACGTCGAGGTTCGGCGACAAGGGCTGCATGTACGCTGGAGACTTGAGCCAGATTGAGCTGCGCCTCCTGGCCGCCGCCTGCGGCGACGCCAACATGATGGAGGCGTACGAGAAGGATCTCGATCTCCACACGCTGACGACAAGCCGAATTTACGGAACGAGCTATGAAACGTATACAAAACTCCATATGGAGGAGTTGCAGCGTGACGGCAAAGGCGACGAGGCGAAGGAGCTGGACCTCCAGCGCCGTATCGGGAAAACGTGCAACTTCCTTACGGGTTACGGAGGCGGCGCCTTCGGCCTCATGACGGTGCTGGCGAGCAGTAAAGTCTACAAATCCCTGGAGGAGTGCGAGGGCATCCTTGAAAAGTTCTTCGCCTCCTACCCCGGGCTCAAAAATTACCTCGGATACTACAAAAAGTTCATCGAGAGGAACGGCGTGGCAGTGTCCCTATTGGGGCGCGTCCGCGTGTTCGAGGAGGTCAACGGGGAGGACGGGCAAGCTAAAGCCAAGGCTTTACGGGCCGGGTGCAACCATCTCATCCAATCCACCGCCAGCGACATCATGCTCGTCTGTCTGGTTGCCATCGAGAATCTCATGCGTAAGGACAACCTCACCTCGATCATGGTGTCGACTGTCCATGACTCGCTGCTCATCGACGCTCTCCGGGAAGAACTTCCAGCCATCCACGATATCGTGGATTACGTGCTCAACAACATTCCCGAGGTCCTAAAGGGGT
>CALACF010000372.1 GCA_937890245.1 uncultured Flavobacteriales bacterium | reverse complement strand
CAGCGTCCTCTGGGTAACGCTGGGCCGCGCGCAAGACCTTGACGCGCACGACCTCAGCTTGCACTGGATCTGAGGTCACGCGCAGGTTGCGATTGAAACTGTTTTGGACGGTGCGTAGGTAATTTGGCTTGACGTGGAGCAGCTCGAGAAAGGCCTCAATCATTCCATCGTGGTCGCCACGAAGGCCCTGAAGGTTGGCCAATTCGTAATGGTATCCGTAGCCGGATTTATCCGTGGAGATGGCCAGCTTGTAGACTTCGAGTGCGCGGTCGAGTTGGTCTAGTTGGATGAAGGCCTCAGCGATGCGCTTGGCGGCGGCACGGCCGGTGGCCAGATGTTCGAGTGCCTTGTCGAAGGCCCCGTCTGCCTTTTCTTGTTCGCCAATTCGCAGGAATAAATCGCCCAAATCGATCTGGGCCATGGCCTGGTCCTTGCGCGACCGAAGGCGGCCCTTGACAATTTTCTCGGCCTCGCTGTACGCCTCGAGCTCCAGCAAGGTGTTGATGTACATCTCGTAGGTGGCGGCGGATTTGTCGCGCTTCCAGAGCTTGTCGAAGTACAGGCGAGCCTGGGCGTAGGAGCCGTTGTTGTAGTAATACGTTGCCAGTTCCATGTCGGTCTGGGCGGCACAGCTGTTCACGGCGCTTGAGCCAAACGCAAGTGTGAGAACTGCGAGGAGGGCCAGGAGGCTGCCTTTTGCGGACGAATTTTTACTTCTCGAGCTCATCATTTTCAAGCCAAGAAGTTACGGCGGCTTCGAGGGAATCAAAGCCCATCAGTCCGCGCTCAAGTAATGCGGTGGTTGCGGCCATTTCCTCGATCAAATGCCGTGCAATGAGCGTCTCGTCATCGACGGCCTTTTTCAAATACGGCGCGTCGATGGTGGTCCCCTGTGCGTCACTTGCCGCACCGATGCGAATGGCTTCGCGCAGGCCGGTCACTTGCTTCCGGGTGCGGCTCAACTCCTGGTCGATGCGCCGCTGCCGGGCGCGTTGGTCTTTGAGTAGACGCCGACGCTGGGCGAGGCCATTGAAGGGTTCGGCCTGTTGCCGGGTCACTTCTCGTCCGAGCAGGGCCATGTCCACGTGTTGTAGCAGGCTGTCAGTCGCCCGTTTGGCACGCACGCCCTCCTCGAGTAGATGGCCGCGATAAACTTGTTCTGCGCTGTCTAGCTCATGCAGCACCAATTCTAGCGAGGCCAATTGTTCAGCGCGCTCGACATTGTTGCACGACATCAAACCCACGAGCAGCATGCTGCAAAGCAGGGCAAAACCCGCCGTGTTGCCCGCGCGTTTCATGTGATGCGGTCGAAGCCGGTGTAGGGCCGCAAAGCCTCGGGAATATTGATGCCATCCGGCCCTTGGTTGTTCTCCAGCAGGGCGGCCACGATGCGGGGCAGGGCAAGCGCACTTCCGTTGAGGGTGTGGACCAATTGGTTTTTTCCACCCTCGCGGTAGCGACAGCTCAAGCGGTTTGCTTGGAAGGATTCGAAATTTGAGATACTCGAGACTTCAAGCCAACGCTCTTGCCCGGCCGACCAGACTTCAAGGTCGAAAGTCAAGCAACTAGCGAAGCTCAAATCGCCCCCACAAAGACGCAGCGTGCGAAATGGAAGCTCCAAAGCCCGAAGCAAGTCGCGCACATGCTCCACCATGACGTCGAGGGTCTCATAAGATTTGTCAGGATGCTGAATCTGCACGATCTCGACCTTGTCGAATTGGTGCAAGCGGTTTAGCCCACGGACTTCCTTTCCGTACGATCCGGCCTCGCGGCGAAAGCATGGCGTGTAGCCACAAAGTTTGATTGGCAAGTCTTCGGCCTTGTGCACGACATCGCGGTGGATATTGGTCAACGGCACCTCAGCTGTAGGGATCAAGTACAAATCGTCTTCAGCACAATGGTACATCTGGCCCTCCTTGTCTGGCAATTGGCCCGTCCCGCGGGCCGAATCAGCGTTCACCAGAAGGGGTGGAATGAACTCTTCGTAGCCCGCATCGGTGGCGCGGTCGAGAAAGAACGCGATCAGTGCGCGTTGAAGGCGTGCGCCTTTTCCACGGTAGACGGGAAATCCAGCGCCTGTAATCTTCGTCCCAAGTTCGAAATCGACGAGGCCGTATTTCTCGCAAAGCTCCCAATGCGGCAGGGCGTCTTCACCCAGTTCAGGGCGTGAGCCCTCTTCGCTGAGCACGACATTGTCTTCGTCGCAAACGCCTACCGGCACCGACGCGTGCGGGCGGTTGGGCAGCTCAAGCAGGCGGTCGACCTGCTGGCCCTCCAGTGTTCGCAATACCGCATCCAAGCCCTGGATCCGTTCTTTGATGTCCCCCATGGCCGTCTTCTTCTGCTCGGCAGCTTCACGCTCACCGCTTTTGAAGAGTTCGCCAATTTCACGCGATGCTTGGTTTTGCTCGTGCTTGAGGTCATCGAGCTGCTTCTGGGTCTGCCGACGTTCGCTGTCGAGCTCCAATATCCGATCTACAACCTCAGTCACGTCGAGGTTGCGCGCCTTGTACGCAGAGATCAATCCTTCGCGGTCGTTGCGAAGCGTTTGTAAAGTCAGCATGGGATGGAAGGTGCTATATGGCGTTTTGCGAGATTTAGGGTCACTGCGATGGGCGGCTCACTTAGCGCAAGGTTTCAAAAAAAAACTCCCTGACCGATCAAGGCACAGGGAGCTTTCCAAATTCGTGTGGTTAGCAATCAGGCCTCGGCGTTCGGTACAACCGAAACGAAGCTCTTGTTGCCACGGCGGCGGCGGAACGCGACGGTTCCGTCAACGAGGGCGAACAAGGTGTGATCCTTGCCGATCCCCACGTTTTCACCGGGATTGTGTGGTGTGCCACGCTGACGTACGAGGATGTTTCCTGCGATACATGCTTGGCCGCCGTAGATCTTTACACCCAGGCGTTTACTTTCTGATTCGCGTCCGTTCTTGGACGACGAGGCTGCTTTTTTGTGTGCCATGACTTAGTCCTTCTTATCAGTTTTAGGCGCGGCCTTTTTGGGAGCGGCCTTTTTTGCGGCTGGCTTATCTGCTGCTGCTTTAGCCTTTGGAGCGGCTTTCTTAGCTGCTGCTGCTTTAGCCTTTGGAGCGGCGGGCTTGTCAGCTGCTGCTTCAGCCTTTGGAGCGGCTTTCTTGGCGGCTGCCTTTGGAGCAGCCCCACCGATTGCAATGCCCGAGATCGAAATCTCAGTCAGCGAAGGACGGAATCCGTTCTTCTTTGCGTAACCTTTCCGGCGCTTCTTTTTGAAGATGAGCACCTTGTCTCCTTTTAGGTGGCGTTCAATCACGGCATTGACCGTGGCGCCTTTTACTGCTGGGGCGCCAACGTCGATCTGCGACCCGTTGTCCACCAAAAGCACCCGATCAAAACTGATCTTGGCGCCTTCATCCTGTGGAAGACGGTTCACATACACGCGCTGGTCTTGCTGTACCTTATACTGGTGCCCTGCAATTTCTACGATAGCGTACATTAGAGTTCCCCTTTTTTTGAGGGGTGCGAAGGTACGTTACATTTCCGGTGCTTCAAAATTATGCCAATTCAATCAGCCTCCCCTCGGCCTCCAAGCGGTTTGGCGATGAGCCGGACCCCAGATAAAATCACTGCGCCAAACACAAGGTGTTGAAAACCAACATACTCCCCGTCCAGCAGTCCCCACGCCATCGCAACAATTGGGATGATGTACGTAACCGAACTGGCAAAAAGTGCAGTGCTGCGCTGGATGATTGCGTTGAACAAGACGAGCGCGATGGCGGTTCCGATGACGCCCAGTACAAGGATGGATCCGGCGGCGAGCGCTGCGTCCGGATGCTGCATCAGCTGGCTTCCAGTTCCGAGCCACACGGTCAAAATCCAGCCAGGCACCGCCGCCGCCCCGAGTGAATAAGCAGCGATCCAAATTGGCTTTCGATGCCCCAATCGGTTCCTCACCACATTGATGCTCAGTCCATACAAAGCCGTCGCTGCCACAATTTGGATCACCGCCCCCAAGTGAATCTCGCCGCCGACTTCGTGAAGCGTCATCAGTCCAGCAGCTCCAGCAAACCCAAGGGCCAGTCCCAAGAGTTGACGGCCCGTGGTACGGGTGCCAAAAAGGAGCGCAGCAAAGATCAAAGTAAACAGCGGAGACAATGTGTTCAGCATCCCCGCAATAGCGCTCGGCAACTCCGTCTGGGCGTTCGCAAACAACAGCGCGGGCAACGCACTTCCCCCCAGCCCAACAAGCAACAGCCAGCCCACGTCCTTGCGCTCGAGCAACCGCCAGCCCTTCACCGCAACGGGCAGCAGCACCGCCCCAGCCAACCCCATGCGCAGCATCCCCAATTGAACACCTGACATCACCACTTCGCCCGAAACGGCCGCCGCCCCAACGCCCCCGCGCCCAAACAGGCCGAACTTCATCAGAATGAACGAACTCCCCCAAATCAGCGCGAGCAATCCCAACAATAGATAAGTTCCCAAAGAAGGCCGCCCAACATCACCATTCATTGCCGCGAAACTCGGTAACTTTACCGAATGACCCGCATGAAATCCTGCTCACCTTGGCTGGCCCTCTTGGGATTGGCCTTTTTCACAGTCCAAATAGGCTGCAGCAGCGGCGTCAAAGTGGACCACAGCAACTGTACGGGGCCCGTTGAACGCACCGAGGCGCGCGTGGCGATCGAGGGCATGATGTGCGAAATCGCTTGCGTGGCAAAAGTGAAAAAAGAGCTGCTCGAGCTCGGCGGCGTGGCTGAAGTCCGCATTGAATTCGACATTCATCAAAAAGTCGACACCGCCTACATCAGTTTTGACTCGGAAAGAGTGGGCGCAGCCGACATGGTCGGAAAAGTTGAAGCCATCGGAAACGGCCTCTACAAAGTCCACAACGTCAACGTGGTACATTTCGCTCCGTCCGCCGAATGAGCGCTCAGGCTCGCATGAAACGCTGGGCCACGATCGCCTTCATTTCAACTTACCTCGTGGTGCTGGCGGGCAGTGTTGTTCGTATGAGCGGCGCCGGCATGGGCTGCCCGGATTGGCCGCGGTGCTTTGGCCTCACGATTCCGCCCACGGATGAGGCGCAGGTTCGCTGGGCGACAGCGCAGGATTACGGCGAGGGCCGCATGCTCATCGTCTCCGATTCGCTTTGGGTCGCTCAGGCCAATCACACTTCTGGCACCGCCTTCGACTCCGATCGTTTGGCTGGCCTGTGGTCGCATTACACGCGCCATAATTACGCACAATTCAACGCTGTCCACACCTGGACGGAATTCGTCAACCGCCTGTTTGGAGCCTGGGCCGGCGTTCCGGTCACGCTCCTCTGGCTTTGGTCGCTCTTCAGAATTCGGCGCGATCGCGGCCTGAGAATCGCCACCTGGACCACGGCCGCCTGGATACTCCTTGGCGTGGTTGCATGGCTGGGCAAGCTCGTAGTTGAGGGCCACCTCATCCCGGGGTCGATCACCATCCACATGCTCGGCGCCCTGGGCATCTTGCTCGCACTTCTTTTCGCGCGCCAAGATATCGTAGGCCGCTTGGAAGATGCCCGCCTGCCCCAAGGCGTCAAGACTTGGCTTGCCATCTCGACCCTGCTCGCCCTTGCCCAACTCGTGCTCGGTACCCAGGTCCGTGAAAGCGTTGACATCCTAGTGAAGGCGGGCGTTGCGCGCGGCGACTGGCTCGCCCATTTGCCTTCGAACTGGAAAATCCACCGCAGCCTTTCGTGGCTTCTGCTCGCCACCCAGCTCGTTTGGATCTTCCGTGTTTGGCGCGGCAAGCGCGGCGGCACCTTCTGGCATCGCAATGCCTCGCGGATGGCCGGCCTCCTCGCCGCCCAAATGCTCACGGGCTTGCTCTTTGCCTGGGCGGACATGCCCGCTTGGTCCCAGCCCTTGCATCTGATGCTCGGCATGGGAACCGTCCTGTTAAGCGCCTCCCTTTGGCGGGCTGGCCGGATGGCCAGCTGATCAGTCTACAAGCCGGTCGACGGCCTCTGCGATCGCGCCCGCGTCTGCTGAAATAGCCGGTTCAAATTCGGCACCGAGCTGCTCCAAAGCGCGTGCCGTTGCTGCGCCGATTGCCACGCAAGATGCGCTGCCCCCAGCTTGAAAATAGCCGTTGGCATTGGCGGGGCTGCTGATGATCGCAATTTTGTGGGCTGGTAAAGCCGCCGAAAAAGTAGGCACTTCCAAGGTGTACTGCACCCAGGTAATCACTTGGTCGTCGGGTATGAAGGCCTTCCATTTCTGGCTGCACCCTTCTTTTCGAGGAATCCACACGGTGTCCTCGTCGAGCAGCAGGCTGAAAGCTTCCCACATGGGAATTGTCAAGTCAGTCCCTGAGAATTGCGGCTCAATGCTTGAAGTAAAGACCTTTAAAAGATCGTCGTTTGAAATGGCAATCTTGAAGTCCTGCGGGTTGTACAGCGCCGAAAAATACCGAATCGACGAAGCAGAGCGCAAGAAAACCCAGCTGCCTTTCTTGGGCTCGCTGGCGGGGCGGTCTCCGGTGGGGACACATACTACGCAGCTGCGACCTGAAAGTACGGCGCCGTTTTCCTTGGCGAGTTTCGCCAAGGGATGTCGCCCTGCTTCGTCGATCGTGATGAATAAGTCGGGCCAGGCCGGCATCAGCCGCTGCACATTTCGCAGTCCGGCCCGTTGTCGATCGAGCAGGCCTCGGCCTGTTGCTCGGGCGTCATGGCTGCAACTTCTGCAACAGCAGCTTCAGGATTGGTCTTGTACTTCTTTTCAACGGTGAACTTGATAGCATCGCTGGCCGCCTTCGTACGCAGGTAGTACATACCTGTCTTTAGGCCGCTGCGCCACGAATGGAAATGCATCGAAGTCAACTTCGCATTCGTCACGTTTTCCATGAAGACGTTGAGCGACTGCGATTGGCAGATGAAAGCCCCGCGATCGGCGGCCATGTCGAGCAAGGCGCGCTGAGAAATCTCCCACGAGGTGCGGTAAAGCATCTTGAGGTTGTCGGGAATTTCATTGATGTTCTGCACCGATCCGTTGCCGGCAATCAACCGGTTCTTCATGCTCTCATCCCAGAGGCCGAGTTTGGTCAAATCCCGCAGCAAGTGCTTGTTCACAATGATGAACTCTCCGCTAAGCGTGCGTCGCGTGTAGATATTCGAGGTGTATGGTTCGAAGCACTCATTGTTGCCCAGGATCTGTGCGGTCGAAGCGGTGGGCATCGGTGCGACAAGCAGACTGTTGCGCATGCCGTGCTTAGAAATTTCTTCCTTGAGTACATCCCACTCCCAGCGATCGGAAGGCTTGACCCCCCACAAATCAAACTGCAGCTTGCCCAGTGATGCGGGCGAGCCTTCCCAAGTTTCGTAGGCTCCATCTTCGGCGGCCAAGTCCTTGGATGCGGTGCAGGCCGCGTAGTAAATCGTCTCGAAAATGTCCTTGTTCAATTTACGGGCCTCGTCTGAATCAAAAGCGTAACGCATCAAAATGAAGGCGTCGGCCAAGCCTTGCACACCGAGTCCGATGGGACGGTGGCGCATATTTGAATTTCGCGCCTCGACAATCGGATAGTAATTCCGGTCGATCACGCGGTTGAGGTTTCGCGTCACCTGGTAGGTCACCTTGAAAAGCTTGTCGAAGTCGAAGTCGCCTTCTTCCGTCACAAACTTGGGCAACGCCACCGAGGCCAGATTGCATACCGCTACTTCATCTTCAGCGGTGTACTCCATGATCTCGGTACATAGGTTCGACGAGCGAATGGTGCCGAGGTTCTGTTGGTTGCTCTTGGCGTTGGCCGCATCCTTGTAAAGCATGTACGGAACGCCAGTTTCAATTTGACTTTCGAGAATCTTGAACCAAAGTTCCTGGGCCTTGATGGTCTTGCGGCCCTTGCCAGCCTTTTCGTATGCGATATACTTCTCCTCGAATGCTGCGCTGTGCGTATCAGCAAGTCCGGGGCATTCGTTAGGACACATCAAGGTCCAATCCCCGTTTTCCTCGACGCGTTTCATGAACAAATCCGGAATCCACAATGCGTAGAACAAATCGCGCGCGCGATTTTCCTCCTTTCCATGGTTCTTCTTCAAGTCGAGGAAGTCAAATACGTCGGCGTGCCATGGCTCGAGATAAATCGCAAACGAACCCTTGCGCTTGCCGCCGCCTTGATCGACGTAACGCGCGGTATCGTTGAACACGCGAAGCATAGGGACAATGCCATTCGAAGTTCCATTGGTCCCGCGGATGTACGACCCGGTGGCCCGAATATCATGGATCGCTAGGCCAATTCCCCCAGCGTTTTGCGAGATTTTAGCACATTGCTGCAGCGTGTCGTAAATCCCGGTGATGCTATCCGACTTCATCGTCAGCAAAAAGCAGCTGGACATTTGTGGCTTCGGCGTTCCAGCGTTGAAAAGCGTAGGAGTGGCATGCGTAAACCAGCCCTCGGACATCATGTTGTACGTCTCGATCGCACTTTGAATATCGTCCTTGTGTATCCCAATTGAGACGCGCATCAACATATGCTGTGGACGCTCGGCGATCTCACCTTCGACCTTCAAGAGGTATGAACGCTCCAAGGTCTTAAAACCGAAGAAGTCGTAGTTGAAGTCGCGGTCGTAGATGATGCTCGAGTCGAGCACCTCGCTGTGCTCCTCAATCAGCGCCATCACATCTTCTGCGATCAAAGCTGCGGGCTTGTTCGTGACAGGATCGATGTAGTCGCGCAAGTCGCGCATCACCTCGGTGAAGGACTTCTTGGTGGACTTGTGCAAGTTTGAAACGGCGATTCGCGAGGCGAGCTGCGCGTAATCTGGGTGATTAACCGCATTTGTCGCGGCCACTTCTGCGGCCAAGTTGTCCAGCTCTGTGGTGGTCACACCGTCATAGACGCCCTCGATAACGCGCATGGCAATGGCTTGCGGATCCACCTTGTCGTGCAATCCGTAGCACAATTTCTTGATGCGTGCAGTGATTTTGTCGAACTGAACCAGTTCGCGGCGGCCGTCTCTTTTGTATACGTACATGGCTGTGGCGGGATGTGGGCAGGGTGCGTGCGGGATGTGGGCGGGGTGCGTGCGGG
>CALACF010000371.1 GCA_937890245.1 uncultured Flavobacteriales bacterium | reverse complement strand
TGGAACTCGCTTCACGACCAGGTCATCATTGCGCTGGACGAAAATGCACTCTATAAGTACGAGGATCAGCTCGTGACGTTCAAGGTGCCAGCCACCCAGCTGCGCGACGCAGCGGGCAACAGCATTGCGAACGACATGACCTTCGAAATGTTGATCGATCGCAACCCGCTCAAGTGGGGCGAAGACGACCTTGCGTTGAGCGGCCATCCGGATGATGCTTTGGCCTTTGCAACGACCGTTCGCAACATCGGAAACGAAGAGAAGTACTTCGAGATCGTGGGACTTCCCGCTTGGATCGAAGCTTCGCCAGCTTCCGGCATGGTGGCTGCTGACAGCGAAGTTCCTGTGACCTTCACAGTGATTGACGCACGGCCGATCGGGCAGTATGCTATCGACGCCAAGTTGAAAGGCGGCCTGCCCTGCGGGTCGAACGCCAGCGGCGGATACTGCTACGGCGAGCGCTTGACCATGGCCTTGGACATCTTCATCGATGCGCCGGAGTTGACATTTGATCCGTCCGTGTTCCCGAACTCGATGCCAGTCATCGCCAAGGTCTTCAAGGGCGACATCGCCAGCAGCGATCCACGTGACATTGTGATGGCCTATGTGGGCGATCAGCTGCGCGGATTCTCGTCGCTTGACATGCCTGTGGCCGATCAGAACTTGGCCTTCGTAACCGTGTTCTTTGATGACGCAGCCGACGCTGGCCAGACGGTCTCGTTCCGGGTGTGGGACGCATCAACGGGCGTTATTCGCGCACATGTCGAGCCACATTGGCCTGACTTGAGCGGAGATCCTGTGAGCGTTGCTTTGGCGACAATCAGCCCGTACTCTGTGTTCGAGCCGCTCTTGCTGCGCGCCACCGACAAGGTGGAAGTGCAAGCTGAGCTGACGCCGGGCTGGAACTGGGTGAGTGTCAACGTGACGAACGACCCAGCCACTTCTATTGAGGATGCCTTCAAATCTGTTGAAGATGCGGACATCTTGCAGGTGAAAGCACACGGCGAAGCAGCCTACTTGGCTTCCGGTGTATGGACGCCGGCAGCTACAGATGCTGTAGACGTGAACATGCGGTACGCCGTGCAGATGCGCACTGACGGCGCCACTTCATGGACGATGAGCAACATCGGAACTGCCGCTGACCACCTCGAGCATACGCAAGACTTGGTCACCGGCTGGAACGAGCTCGGCTACATTCCGCAGCAGAGTTTTGCTGTAGAAGACGCCTTGCGCGCTTTGGCTGACGCCGACACCGTTCTCGGGTTCAATGACTTGGTCAAGTCACGCTATGATGGATTCGCCGTTCATATTGGCGACGGAGACTGGGTTGGATCACTGCAATTGCTGCGACCTGGTCAAGGGTACCGTCTGCACCTGGATGCCGCTGACGGCGCTGGAACTGCTGCCGGAACGCTCGAATGGCCAGCTTCATATGGCTTCATGGACGCGGGCTACCGCGCTGATGAAGAAAACGCTGAGGCGTGGTCGATGAACGTGCGCGGGCTGGAAAGCTCGATGTCGATGATCGTGCGACTGGACGTGCCAGCCGACCACCCGCAAGGGCTGGCCGATATGCTGGGCGCGTTTGTGACGGATGAACAGACCGGCGAGCGCCGCTGCGTGGGCCAGGCCCAGGCCATGGACACCGACGCTGGACTGCTCTACTTCTTGAGCGTGTATGGCGAGGCTGTGGATGCTGCAAACGAAGGCGCGCTGAGCTTTGCTTGGTCGTCTGGACTCACCGGCATGGAGTACCCAGCCGACGAGCTGGAGACCTTCGCTGCAAACGCTTTGAAAGGCGGGCTCGACGAGCCGGTGGTGCTGCACTTCTCGAAAGCTGAGCTTGCGCCGAGCGTAGACATGGCTGGCGGCCTGGTCGCTTACCCGAACCCGTTCAAAGACGAGCTGACCATTCATTGGCACGGCGAGTCAGCGGTGAAACAGTTGCGCATCGAAACGGCGGGTGGACAGCTCGTTGAGCTGCTGGATTGCGACAACCTACAAAGCGGCCCATGCCGCTGGGTGGCAGGCGATCTGCCAGCAGGCGTGTACTTCATTCATGCCGTAACCGAGCGGGGCAACTTCTCGGTCAGGGTGGTGAAATAAATTGAACGCCTACAAAGTCAAAAAACCAACCTGAAAAATGGACGGGGATTATACGCCCTTAACCGATGTATAATATCCGTCCGTTTTTTAATATGCGCTTCTCCCTCTATCTTCCTCCTCGGGAGATAATCCTCAACCAAATCACCATGCTGCTACGCTCCTTCCGTGTCTTGCTTTGCTGCCTTGCTGCTTGCCTATTTTTTCTGGCAAGCCCAACGGATTCTGCAGCCCAATGCGACGCTCCAGCGACCATCAGCAACTATGAAGACCCATGTGGATCAGGGTTGCGTCAGGGCCAGAGTTTCACCGCGCCAGTGATGGCTTACTTGGAAAGCGTGAAGTTGGCCGTTTGCACGGGCGTTGATGCGCAATTGGTCATACGCGAATCAACCGGTGGCACAGGCGCCACATGGAACGATGGCATGCAGCTCGGAGAAGCCACCGCCATCCTGACTTCCACAGGCGAAATCGGCGACTGCTTCGTCAGCTCCAACGGTTTCTCGAACTACGTTGAACACATCTTCAATTTTGAAGGCGTCGGCTTGCTTCCAGGCCAATCCTACACGCTCGAGCTCGTTTCTGGTGCCGCTGCCACCACATGCAACATCAGCTACGGCGGTGGAACTGCCTTCAGCTCATCTCAAGCACTCAACGCACATGACTTGGCATTCGAAATCCAACTCTGCGAAGCCACGTTCGTGCTCGGCTGTATGGACGAGACCGCGTGCAACTACAACGCAGCGGCCGAGGCCGAGGATGGCTCCTGTCAGGTATTCGACTGCGCAGAAGTCTGCGGCGGCTCGGCCTACCTCGATGCCGATTGCGGCTGCCTGCCAAGCATTGCCGATGCCGGGAATTGCCTGGGATGTATGGATGCAGCTGCCTGCAACTTTGACCAAGACGCGACCGTCGACAATGGGTCATGTACATCGCCTGATTGCAATGAGGATTGCGGCGGTACGGCTGAATTGACCGACTGCGGATGTATGGGTGGCGGAACAGGCACCGACCCGGCAAGCTGCTTGGGAGGCTGTGTCACCGAAATGATGGTCAACGGCGAGAGCGGCTGCACCCCAGGACTGCTGTTCGGTCAAGACTTTGTCGCTGAGCACACTGGGTTATTGAAACAAGTACGTCTCAAAACCTGTTGCGCTTTGAACGCCCAAGTGGTGATCCGGCGCGCAATCAACACGGACCCCTGCGTTGAAGGAAGCGGCGCATGGAACGACGGCGAAATCCTCGGAACGAGCGACATGCACTACGCCTCGTGCAGTGGACTTCAAAACTGCCTGACCTACGCAGGCGTGGGTGGCTACGATTGGGTCGACTTCAGTCTGTCTGACGTACCTGTACAAGAAGGAACAAAATACGTAATCGAGCTGATCGAGGGCGTTGCCATCGCCGACTGTGACGCATCATATGCGGGCGGCATGGCGTATGACCAGAACGGCCCGATGGCCAACCGCGACTTGGTATTTGCAACGAACATTTGCGCTCAGGGCGTGATTTTTGGCTGCATGGATCTGGCAGCGTGCAATTTTGACTACACCGCCTCCGTCCACAACGACCTGTGTTTGTACGCAGATTGCAACGGTGATTGCGACGGAACAGCTGTGAGCATGGCAGGCTGCGGTTGCTTTGGCGGACTGACAGGCATTGCTGCCAGCCGTTGTGTAAACGGGGTGCTGGGACGCATTACTGCGAATGACAACGAGGTGTGCAATCAGCCCTTTTATGGGCAGACTTTTACCCCAGACGAAGATGGATTCCTTGAGCGATTCGCTCTAGTTATGCTGCCCTTCAGCGCACAGAGCGTACGCGTTGT
>CALACF010000370.1 GCA_937890245.1 uncultured Flavobacteriales bacterium | reverse complement strand
GCCTAGAAAAAATGCCCGCCCTTTAATGGAAGAGGTGGCTGGCTTGGTACGCATTGGGATTGGCATAAGGGGAATCTTAATTGAGCGAAATTTACACAATCTAGCGGGTGTAGGACGGGACCTAAATCGGTAGATGTTTACAAAGTGGGGATAAATCAATAGGGGTTCGTAGGGCAATGCGTTTGTACTTTTGCGTTGTGCATTTGAAATGAACAAAAGCGCCACATGGTACATCAAGGCAACCACCCCTTCAGTCCAGATCTAACCGCATCAGGTCTGAAGGACGCTCGGCAGGTGTGGTGGAATCTCCACCCTGCTACATTGATCGAACGAGCCGTCCTCAATGGACAAGGCCGTATGACGCCCGAGGGCGCCTTAGCGATTGAAACCGGCCGCTTCACCGGCCGCTCACCCAAAGACCGCTTCATTGTGAGTTCTGCGCAGACCGAGAAAGAGGTCTGGTGGGGCGATATCAATCAGCGCATTTCGGCTGAGCATGCGGCGGTGATCCACAGCGACATCATGGAACATATGAAAGGGGCCGGTGTATACGTGCGAGATGCATTTGTAGGCGCGGACCCTTCATTCCGGGTGCCGTTGCGCGTGTTGACTGAGACTGCATGGTCGAACCTCTTTGCGAACAACATGTTCATACGCCCGTCGGTTGTGGAGTTGATGGATTTCGCTCCGGATTGGCATGTGATCTGTGCGC
The DNA here is from genome assembly GCA_937890245.1 of uncultured Flavobacteriales bacterium. GTDB lineage: Bacteria > Bacteroidota > Bacteroidia > Flavobacteriales_D > Sanyastnellaceae > UBA8752. The sequence goes on along the minus strand of CALACF010000370.1, from coordinate 1,546 downwards.
CGACATTCAAGGCCGACCCCGCGCGCCACGGAACGCGCAAGTCAAACTTCGCCGTTCTAGACTTCGACAAGCGCATGGTCCTTATTGGCGGCACGGGTTACACCGGCGAGATCAAGAAGGGCATGTTCTCTGCGATGAACTTTTTGTTGCCCGTGGACCGGGGGGTGCTTCCCATGCATTGCTCGGCAAACAAGGGTGCTGATGGTGACGTCGCCATCTTCTTTGGCTTGTCAGGGACGGGAAAAACGACACTTTCAAGCGATCCCAAGCGCCAGCTAATCGGAGACGACGAGCACGGTTGGAGCGACAACGGCGTATTCAATTTCGAAGGCGGCTGCTATGCAAAAACCATCGATTTGAGTGCCGACAAGGAGCCGGATATTTTCAAGGCAATTCGATTTGGTGCGCTGCTCGAAAACATCGGCTTTGAAGTAGACGGTGTGACACCCGACTATGCGGACAGCCACATCACGGAGAACACGCGCGTTTCGTATCCAATTGATCACATCAATGGTGCGCTGGAGCCGAGCATGGCGGGCCATCCGGACCACGTTTTCTTCCTAACATGTGACGCGTTTGGCGTGTTGCCTCCGGTTGCCCGACTCGATCGGGCGACGGCGATGTACCATTTCATTTCTGGATACACCGCAAAGGTTGCTGGCACTGAGGATGGCATCACAGAGCCAACGGCTGCATTCAGCGCTGGATTTGGCGAGCCGTTTTTGCCTCTGCACCCCGGTCGTTATGCCGAGATGTTGGGCGATCGCATGGAAAGCCACAACACGAAAGTGTGGTTGGTGAACACGGGGTGGACCGGCGGGCCATACGGCACGGGCCACCGCATGAAACTCTCTACGACGCGGGCCCTGCTCGACGCCGTGCTCGAGGGCAAGATGGACAACTTGCCGATGACGCGCTGCGAACGCTTCGGCTGGGAGGTCCCTACACAAGTTCCCGGCGTTGCGACGGAGGTGTTGAACCCACGCGGAACCTGGGCTGATCCGACCGAGTACGATGCAAAGGCCGATCATTTGGTAGATCTTTTCAATGCCAATTTTGACCGCTTTCAAGAAGGCGTCACGGACACCGTTCGCGCGGCTGCTCCAAAGGCGATGTCGGCTGTCAGCTGATCCTGAAATTCAGAGGGCTTAGACTCCGCCCGGCGCAGTAACTTCGGCGCTGTGAGACAATTTTACGTTCCCAACGCGGTCCCGGGCAAGCTCGACTTGTCCCGAGAGGAGTCGCGGCATTTGGCCAAGGTTTTGCGTGCTCGCGTTGGCGACCGTGTGGAACTCGTCAATGGTCGCGGCGCAACCTTCGCGGCCGAGCTATTGGACGTCAGCCCTTCGTGCTGCCAATTGATGGTCGAGCCGCCAGTCCAAACACAGGCAGCCACGCCCGAGCTCACGATCGTTATAGCTCCAACGAAAAAGACCGATCGCCTCGAGTGGTTTCTTGAGAAGGCCTGCGAAATTGGTGTGACGCGCATACAACCCATTTGGACCCGCCGCAGTGAACGCCGCGTGGAGAAGCCAGAGCGCTGGAA
>CALACF010000369.1 GCA_937890245.1 uncultured Flavobacteriales bacterium | reverse complement strand
TGGCTACCATAGCGGCATCGCAACGACAGGTTTTGACGTCAATGCCATCGTCGAACTCAGCAACTACGGTATGTACGGCTTCATGTCGACGGTGGCCTGCTGCGTGGGAGATTTTGACGAGGGCGAAGGTTCGGGTGATTGCTTCGGTGAGGCCTGGATTAAGTCCGACGGCCCTGACGGTCCGATTGGTGGAATCGGCGGTGCATTTTCAAGCGTACTTCAAAGCTGGGCGCCGCCCATGGAGGGGCAAGATGAAATGGTCGACCTTATTGTCGAAACGGGTGATGTGACCATTGGCCACACCACCGGTTCGATTGTGGCGCACGGATGCTCAGGCATGATCGACGAGTACGGCGGGGCGGGAGAGGAGATGATGGACACCTGGTGTGTGTTCGGCGATCCGACTGTAATGCTGCGCACCGATGACCCGACACAGCTTCTGTGTTCGCATCCAGCTGTAGTATTCTTGGGCGCCTCAAGTCTTCAGGTTTCTTGCCCGGTGGAGGGCGCCTTGGTGTCGGTTACCATGGGAAGTACAATTTTAGGTACAGCCTTTGCGAGTGGTGGGCTGGCTGACATCACGTTCAACGTGCCGCTGTCCACCCCCGGCAACCTGCTTGTCACCGGCACGGCCTACAACACCATTCCATACCAGCAGATGGTCAGCGCGGTTCCCGCTGATGGCCCTTATGTCTTTTCTTCTTACGCTTCTTCGACGGACGTGAGCGGTGATCTCGACGGCATTGTTGATCAAGGTGAGTCCATCACCCTGGATCTGAATTTAGAAAACGTCGGTGTTGAGGTGGCAGGCAGCGTGACTGTAACTGTGAGCTCTGCTGACCTCTGGGTGACCATGACCACTGACACCTGGTGGGTTGGTGACATAGAACCGGGCCAAGCATTAACACTTCCCGGCTTTGCCTTCAATGTCACCGCTGGCGTAGAAGACCAGCACGCAGCAATATTCGATGCGGAAGTGACTGACAACGCGGGCAATGTTTGGAACAGCTCCTTTGTCATCCTGCTCAATGCCCCAGCCTTACAAGTGGTTGGTCTGACCGTACTCGATGGAGGCAACGGAATATTGGAAAGCGGCGAGACCGCTGACCTGGCGATCGAGGTGATCAACGCAGGCCATGACATGGCCTATAACTTGGCCGGCCTTATCGACTTGGACAATGCCTCGGTCACCGTCAATAACGCCTCGGCATCTGCGGGAAACCTCGCCCCGGGCCAGAGTGCGATCTTGCTATACAACGTCACGATATCCGAGGAGGCAGGCGATGGCGAACTGGCCTACATCGGATTTTCTGGCGCCGCGGGGTTGTACGGGGGCGCCGATGACTTCATCGAGATCATCAACCTGATCATAGAAAACTGGGAATCCGGCACCACGACAAGCTTCCCGTGGGGTATGGATGGATCCACCGATTGGTTTGTCACCACTGATGCGCCTTACCAAGGCGAAAATTGCTTGGAGAGCGGAGATGTAGGCGATGATCAGTCCACGTCTCTGACCATTTCTCTAGAGTTCTTGACGGATGGCGATGTAAGTTTTGCGCGCCGCGTTTCTACCGAAGATGGTTGGGATTACCTGTATTTTATAATCGACGGCCAGGAAGTCGATTCCTGGAGTGGCGAGTTAGCTTGGGCTGAAGTAAACTACCCCTTGACGGCTGGATATCACATACTTGAGTGGGTTTATGTGAAGGACTATATCATCAGTTCTGGCTCCGATGCTTGCTGGGTTGACGACATAGCATTTCCGCCATTTTGCTACATTGCAGCAGAGGTCACCACGGCCACCGGCAACGACGTAATTTGCCCTGGCGAGTCTCTGACACTCTCAACTTCAACGGGATACGACGCGCTTTGGAGCACGAATGAAACCACGTCAAGCATTGAAGTCACGGCCTCGGGCTCCTATTCCGTGACCCTGTCCGATGCGGCCGGTTGCAGCATGACCTCTGACCCTGTCGAGGTGACCGTACTTGAGCCCGCCGTACCTGTCATCGACTTTGTCGGACAGTTGCAAATGTGTGAAGGCCAATACATCTCGCTCTTCGCTCCTGAAGGCGCCTCCTTCATTTGGATGCTCGACGGCATGATGATCGACACTTCAGTTGCCATGATCGCAACGGTTGCGGGCTCGTATCAATTGCAGCTCACCGACCTCTGCAACCAAGTCAACACCAGCGAGCCGATTGATATCGCATTCAACGCCGTGCCCAACGATCCCGTGGTTGAAAATATCGTCCTCGAAACGCCTGGAAGCGCACTTTTCGAAGGCGACGTGCAGACCCTCTCTTGGTTTGATCTTGCAAGCGGCGGCGTGCCGCTCGCGACGGGCCAGACCTTCGAAGTCTACGCTGATGTGACGACTTCGTATTGGGTTCAAAACGAGGCCAGCTACGGTGAAACTGTTGCCAGCGGAGGCAAGCAGTCCTCTGACCCGGTTGGTGTGCACCAGCCCAATTCAGCCTACCACCTCGTCTTCGATGCCTACCAAGCCTTCACCCTCGAATCTGTCGTCGTGTATGCATTGGAGGCCGGCCAACAGACCATTTCCTTGATGAGTGCATCAGGATCGAATCTTGCATCGGCTACTGTTGAAGTGCCAGCTGGCCAGAGCGTTGTCGAGCTCGGTTTCTTCGTGCCGTCTGGCGCCGACCTGGCGCTGCGCTCGATGAATGATGTTCCACTTTTGTGGAGAGACGGTGCGGGCAGCGTGCAGTCCTATCCATACGCCCTTGGCAATGCGGGCGCCATCACGGGCACCTCGGTCACGGGTAACAACGCCTCGAGCTTCTATTATTTCTTCTATGATTGGCAAATCTCGATGGACGCAGCGGCCTGCGTTTCCGAGCGCGTTGAGGTCACTGTCGACGTTTTGTCCTCCGTTGGAGAAATTGACGGTTTAAATCGTCTTTCGGTCTATCCCAATCCCACAAAGGACCAGCTTTGGATCGACCTGGAGCTCACCCGCTCTGTGGATTTGCAAGTAGAATTACTCGACATGACCGGGCGCACAATCCGTGTCCAGCAATGGCCAGCGCAGCTTAGCGGCCGCAGACAATTCGGTCTTGGGTCATGCGCTGCAGGCGTCTACACCTTGCGCCTCACCGAAGGGACTTCGGCGGTGTTGCAACGGGTGATCGTCCAATGAAAACTGTTTGGGCTACAATCCTAATTGCTGCAGCTGGCGCAATTTTTCTGGTATGGATGTCGGCAGTTGGACGCTTGGATCCCGCTGATTTGAAGGTCTACTTTGGAGCTGCGGGCGCTTGGCTCTCCGGCGAGCCATTCTACGGCGTGCCATACGGACTTTCCTCGGGCTACTTCAAGTACGCACCCGCTACATTGTTTGCCTTCGCGCCGATGCAGGCGTTTGGCTGGACCGCCTCACTCTGGCTTCAGGCATTGCTGACGTTAACAGTGCTGGCCATCGGCTTGCCGAGCGCCCTCGTCTGGACCCAGCGTCTGTGGGGGGTCCAAGCCAGGACTGGCCAAGTTTCTATCGCGGCGCTCCTTCTGCTGCTCGTCTTCATCGCGCCACACGCTGTCCGCGAATTGATGCTGGGCAACGTAAACATTATGGCGCTTGCTGCCGCCTCTGTGCTCGCTGCTTCACTGTCCTCGGAGCGCATCGGACCGGTTCTCGCTGGCTTGCTCATGGCCGCGGTGCTTTGCTTCAAGCCGCATTTCATGGTCTTGCCCGTGTTGTGGTTGTGGCAGGGGAGATGGCGCGCTGCGGCCGCCACGATTGCTGGCTTGGCAGTTTTTCTGCTATTGCCGCAGCTCCTGATTGACCACCCAGATTTCGCAACCCAACGATGGGTCGAGGCCATGACAGCCCACAATGCAGGCGGCGCTGCCCTCAACAATACGGTGCAAGGTTTGCTGATGTCGGCCTTTGGTTGGTCGGTTCGCCCAGCCATGCTGGCCAGCTGGGGGACGTTGGCCATAGTGGGCGCCATCTGGCTTGGTCGCCCCTTTCAAAAAAAGGTCAATCCTCGCCGAGAAATGACGCAATGGGCGGTGGCATTCGCACTCATCCCAAATTTACTGGCCACCGATTCCGAGCATTTCATCTTCGCCGCGCCGCTGCTAATGGTGATCTTTTCCAAGCTTACAGCACCGTCTGCAAGTGAAATTCCTCGCAGCGCTCGATGGGCCATCATTGCGGCCTTGGCCTTTGCATGGATCCCCTTTGCAACCGCTAGCCCGGACCTATGGACAGCTGATACAGCTGCTTGGCTGGAAAGAGGTGGTGCCCTTGGCGCAGCAAACCTTGTGCTACTCGCTGTCGGAATCTATTTCATCCCGCGCTGGGACTTGATCGCTTCGTAGGCGTCGTTGATGCGCAGGAAACGCTCGCGTGCCTGCTTCTGATACTCCTCGCCCATGTCCCGCACCTTGTCGGGGTGGAACTTCAAAGCCATCCGGCGGTACGACTTTTTGACCTCGGCATCGCTGGCCGACTCCTCAATTTCCAAAACAGCAAAATGTGAAGCCACGTCAGTGTGAAAGCTCGCTTCGATCGAAAGGCGGTCCTTTTCGCTGATGCCCATCCACATCGCCATCCTTCGAATTTCTTCGACCTCACGCAGGTCCACATCGCCATCACTCTGTGCAATTCCGTACAAATATTGCAGCAAAAGCAGGCGTTTGCTGTGCTCCATGTACGAGCGAATCTGCATGCAAATCGCCCGCGTATTCTGCTGTTGTTTTAGCACTTCGCGCAGCGTCAACAGCATTTTCTCGGCATGCTCTGGCGGAAAATTGTTGTTGAAGAAGCGTTTTACGTAGTCCAATTCAGAACGCAACACCTTCTCATCTGCACGCATCACAGCCGCACTCAGAACGATCAACGCCGCAGCAAAATCACCACCGCCGGTATGACGCCTGCCACCCGCCTGTTGGTTTGGGACACTCCCGGCACTTCTGCCTGCAGCAGAGCCCAAGGCATAACCTAGCATCCCACCGATCGGTCCGCCCAAAGCCCAACCTATCGCTCCTCCAATCCACTTTGAATAGCCCATCGTCTCTATTTTAAGTTCCCCTTTTTTACCAGCTACCGCCCGCGCCGCCGCCGCCAAAACTACCGCCGCCAAATCCGCCGAAACCACCGCCACCGCCTCCACCGAAGCCGCCTGTGCCGCCCCTGAAATGTCCGTAGCTCCCACGCTGTGAGCGTTGTGCCGCAGTGATCAAGGCCCAAGCGGCCCAGAATCCCATGCCGTGACTTGCTGCGTATTTTCTAGCGGTCATCACACGAATCAGCATGAACAGGCCCATTATGAGGAAGGGCAAGAAGAAGAATCCAACGGGCGCTTCCGCTGGTGCGCCACCGCCTGTGTATTCCGCCAGTTCTCCCGATGCCAATTCAGCGAGCACCTGCACAGCACCTGCTATGCCCGCGGTGTAATCGCCCTGCTTGAAAGCGGGGATCAATACGTTGTCGATGATTCGACCGGTTTCTAAATCGGTGACTTCACCTTCGAGACCGTAGCCCACTGCGATAAAAACGCCGCCACGTTCACTTGCGCTCTTGGGACGGACGGCCAACACGATGCCGTTGTTTTCTTCGGCGATGCCGACGCCCCAGCGCCGTCCGAGTTGAACCGAGAATTCGGCCGGCTCAAGTCCGCACAAATCGTCGTGGGTTACCACTACAATGGCGTGGTGAGTCGAGTCAGTAAAGCGAGCCAGATAGCCTTGGATGGCTGCCTCATCTTGCTCTGAAATCAGCTGGGCGTAATCGTAGACAAATTGATGGTCAACGCCATGCTCAGGCATGCAATCCTGTGCCGCAGTCTGCAACGAGAAGGCAAGGGAAAACGCGAGTGAAACAGATAGAGCCAGGGCTGAGAGCCTGGGGAGAGTAATCGACTTCATGCGCCGAAACTGATGTCGTCTGACAGCTCGTTGATGTCGTCCGCGGCAACGGGGAAGAATGCTGCGAGCTGCTCGCCCGCCATGCGAATGCCATCGGAGAGCGCCGCGGCTGGACGTCCAGCCGCCAGGCCTTGGGTTACCACGCGCACCACGTCGTCCCAAAAGTTTTCGGGCACGGCTGCGTTGATGCCGCCATCGCCCAAGATGGCGAACTTGCGGTCGGCTGTGGCGAGGTAAAACAGAACCCCGTTGCGCAAAGCGGTCTTGTGCATTTCGAGCTTCTCGAACACAAAGGCCGCGCGGTCCATCACGTCCCCCTTGCATCGGCCGTCGACGTGGAGGCGGATTTCGCCCGAAGTGCGTCCTTCTGCTGCGGCGATGGCCGCAACGATTTCACGTTGTGCCGCCTCGTCAAAGAGGGCTTGGGCTTGTTTAGCGCTCATTCGCCAAAGCTCACTTTTGGCGCTTCAGCAGCAGCCACAGCCGCTTCGAAGTACTCCTTCTTTTCAAAGCCCAACATGCCGGCCCAGAATGACCCAGGGATCTTCCTAACCTGGCTGTTGTAGCCTTTGACGCCGTCGTTGAAGTCGCGTCTAGCAACAGCCACCCGGTTTTCTGTTCCCTCAAGCTGGTGCTGGAGGTCCATGAAATTCTGGTTGGCCTTGAGTTCGGGGTACTGCTCGGAGTATCCCAGCATGCCACGAAGCGCCGAACCAAATACCATGTTCTTTTGATCGAAATCGGCAACGCTGCCGCCTTCGCCCACCTGCTGCATGGCCTGCATGGCAGAAGCGCGCGCCTGCGTCACTTCGACCAGCGTGCTCTTCTCGAAATCTGCCACACCTTGAACGGTTGCGACCAGGTTGGGAATCAAGTCAAATCGGCGTTGGTATTGCGTCTCGACATCAGCCCACAGCCCGCCGACACGCTCTTCTGCGTCGACAAAACCGTTGTAGCTGCCCATGGCATTCATTCCCACGATGATGATCAGGCCCAATGGGATGGCCCAGCGCAAATGCTTCTTCATTTCTTCGCAGCTTTCGGTGTTGAAGACTTCTTCTTGGCCACTGGCTTCTTCTTGGCCACTGGCTTCTTCTTGGCCAGTGGCGCAAGAGAATCAAAGCCCTTCGAAATAAAGCGGGTCAACTCTTCGCCCATCAGCAAGCCCTGGCTCAAACGCGCCAAGTCAATCGCACGGCGCACAGCAGCCTCACGCTCGGCGGGCTTCTGCTCAGACCAACCCAAAATCATCGGGTGGTTTGCATTGAAAACAACATCGTAGCTGTCGGGCAGGTTGCCCATCATGGCCATACCGCCACCACCGCCAAAGCGCTGCTGGTCTTTCATGCGGCGCATGAACTCGCCTTGGGTCAGCACCACAGGGGCTGCTGATGGCGACATGGACGCAAAGGCCACTTTAAACGTGCCCGCGTCAGCGCCCGAAGGCATGAGCTTCGCGAACTCCACGGACATGCCTTTCTGCAATTCAGCATCCAGCATCGCCTCCAGCGCGTCGTCTTTCGGAATCAAACGGCTGACGATATCTGCATCGACTCTGCGCATCTGCATTTTCTCGCCAGACATTTCGAGCTTCTGCACAAGGTGACTCACCAAGGGGCTGTCTATGATTAAGACGGTGTAGCCCTCGGCTTCAGCGGCTTGGATATAGCTGTGCTGGGCCTGCAAATCGTTGGCGTACAGCAAGACGGTGTTGCCATCCTTGTCGATGTGCGTCTCAGCGACAGCAGCAAGAAGCTCCTCCATCGTGCGCTTGGTGCCCGAGGTGTCCGTGTACAACGAGAACTTGGACGCGCGGTCGAAGAACTTCTCGTCCATCATCATACCGTACTCAATGAACATCTTGATGTCGTTCCATTTGGCCTCGAAATCGGGACGGTCCTTCTTGAACATCTGGCCGAGCTTGTCGCTGACCTTCTTCGAGATATGCGAAGTGATCTTCTTCACGTTGCCGTCCTCTTGGAGGTAAGAGCGCGAGACGTTCAATGGAATGTCCGGCGAATCGATCACGCCGTGCAGCAGCGTCAAGAAATCAGGAACGATGTTCTCCACATTGTCCGTGATGAAGACCTGCTGCGAGTACAAGTGGATCTTGTCGCGCTGGATCTCCATATTGGGCTTCAGACGAGGGAAGTACAACACACCGGTCAAGTTGAATGGAAAATCGACATTCAAGTGAATCTGGAACAGTGGCTCCTCGAAATTCATCGGGTAGAGCGTGCGGTAGAAATCCGTGTAATCCTTCTGCTCGAGATCCTTGGGCGCCTTGGTCCAGATGGGAGGCGTGTCATTGATGACGCGCGGCGTCGTAATCTCAATTTGTGGCGTCTTGCCGTCCTCGTCAGCTTCCGCCTTCGGGTCGTCCTCTGAACGCGTATCCTCACCGCAGACAATTGCTACCGGCATGAACTTGCAGTACTTGTTCAGGATGCCCATGATGCGATTGTCCTCAAGGAACTCATCGCTATCCTCTGCGATGTGCAGTACGATATCCGTTCCCGCGCTGTTTTTCTCACAGGCGGTCATTTCAAAATTGGGGCTGCCGTCGCATGACCACTTGACAGCTTCAGAGCCATCGCGCTGGCTCAAGGACACAATATCCACGCGGTCCGCAACCATGAAGGCGCTGTAAAATCCAAGTCCGAAATGCCCGATGAGCGCCTCCTTGGCGTCGCTCTGCTCCTTGTACTTCTCTTGAAACTCTTCGACAAATTCCGTAGCGCCCGAAAGCGCAATCTCATTGATGTACTGGTTGATCTCATCCGCCGTCATGCCAATTCCAGCGTCGCTGATGGTCAATGTGCGGGCTTCCTTGTCGATGACCACCTCAACCTGGGCATTTTCTGCCGAGCCTTTCAGCTCGCCCACACGAATGAGGGCCTTTCGTTTTTGTGTGGCGTCTACCGCATTGGAGACGAGTTCGCGAAGAAAAATCTCGTGATCTGAGTACAAGAATTTCTTGATGATCGG
>CALACF010000368.1 GCA_937890245.1 uncultured Flavobacteriales bacterium | reverse complement strand
GCATCAATAGCGCGATATTGCGCCGCGCCGCAACGAGGTGAAAAAGCGCGTCGAGCACTGACACACCTTGGACGAAGTCCGTTCGGTCTGAAAACACGCGAACGTAGGGAGGTTCATCCCAACGAGCGCCGCCAAAAGAATGTCCGCGCGCGGCTAGATTGCTAACGGAGGCTGGGTTTTCAGTCGAAACTGGTAGCGGAACCTTCACGCCCAGCGCCTCAGCGCTCCAAGAAATACTCGCCGCGTTGAATGCGCCTAAATCTGTATACGGCTTTTCGAGCATGGCCGCTAGTTCATCGAAGTAATGCTCGAAGTAGGGCGCCGAGCCATAGCAGGTGCGCAGCGTTTGCAAAAGGCGCCGTGGCCAGCCATCGTCGACCAGGGCGACCTCAAATTGAGAGCACTTCACGCCACTGGGGCGGTGAACAGGCAAGGTAAATCGCTGGTCGCCGTTGGCGTTGGCCAGGGTGATCCGATTGCGCGGAGATTGCTTAATAAAGTGAGCCTGCAAATCGATCCGGGCTGCGGATTCAGCGGCGGCTCGCCACCAAAGCAAGGCCGGAAAAGGCTGCAGAGGAAGTGCGATCACTTTACCAACTTGCCCATGCGGTTCCAACGGATTTTTGCCTCACCGTGCTGCTGCACGTTTTGGCGGCTGAACCAAGTGAAGGTCGCCCGGCCAGAGACGTGGTCCTCGGGAACGAATCCCCAGAAGCGTGAATCGGCTGAGCCGTGCCGGTTGTCGCCCATCATCCAGTAGTAATTCTGGGCAAAAGTGTAATGCGTGGCAGGCGCGCCATCAATCAGGACGGTGCCGTCGGCTGACTGACTGAAATCGTGCCGCTCGTAAGCGGTGATCACGCGCTGGTACAATTCGATGTTGCGGCCGGTGAGCTCGATGGTCAGCCCGGCGGCTGGAATTTGAAGGGGGCCAAAATTGTCGGGATCCCATGAACCAAAGTCAAACTTGTTTGAGTTGGGATACATATCGTGGCGACCTCGACGGGCGCTTTGGTCGAGTATTTCAACGCCCGCTACCAGGTCGCGATCAATCAGCGTTTCCACCTCATCGGGACGCAGGGAAACAAGGACCCGGCCGTCAGAGGAGCGGCCATGGAAGTCAACTTCTGTCAAATTCAGCTCGGCCATAATCAATTTTCGGTCGTTCTGCCTCTTCAATTCGACAGCATAATTGAACTGGACGCCATGGGGGGGGGCGAGCAATTCACCATCAATAAAGATATCGCGGTCGACAATAGACAGGACGTCGCCCGGCATGCCGACGCAACGCTTCACGTAGTTCTCCTTTTTGTCAACTGGGCGGGCCTTGAGGCCGGGCTGCTTGCGAAGTCGCGCCCGGGCTTGGGATAGAAAGCCAGCCTCGTCTTTTTCATAAGCGGCAATGTTTCCGCTGGCCAAGCGCAGCGCTTCGCCACGCAACAGGGCATGGTAATCGTGGCCGGAGAGAAAGTCGTCCACCAAGATCGTGTCGCCGTTGGGAAAGTTGAATACCACGGCGTCATAGCGCTCTACATCGCGAAATCCAGGCAGGCGCATGTAAGGCAAGGAGACCCACTCTACGTAGCTGTTCCGAAGCAGGGTTTTCGGAATCTTGTTGTGCATGAACGGCAAGCTGAGCGGCGTCTCGGGAATGCGCGCACCATAGCTCAACTTGCTCACGACCAAGTAGTCGCCGACGAGCATACTGTCCTCCATCGAACTGGTAGGAATGGTGAAGGCCTCGAAAATCGAGATTCTTACAATCGTGGCCACAACCACCGCCCAAACGATGGCTTCTTTCCACTCTTGGGTGACCGATTTTTTCAGCTTGTCCCAATCGCGTTTTCCTACATGTTTTAACTTGGGATCGCGTGCCAGCTTGACCAATCCCCACCAGGGGAGCAGGCCCATTGTCCATTGGTCTAGCCGAGAGCGGCGGTCAAAAGCCAGGCCCAGCTCTATGTGTAAGAT
>CALACF010000367.1 GCA_937890245.1 uncultured Flavobacteriales bacterium | reverse complement strand
CTATGATTTTGACCTTGCCTCGTACACGGTTGACGTGGAGCGTCACTATGCGATTCGCCTGCCCGACGATCGGGAATTCGTCCTGGGATTCGTCGATTTCTACGCTCCGACCGGAGACCGGGGGTACGTCACCTTCACTTCCGTCGAGCGCTAGTCTGCAACGGTAATGTTCAATTCGAGCAGCCCATGTCTTCGCTGCTTTGAGCGTCTGCATTTGGAAAGCATCCGCCTGAGAGGACGGCACTGGGTTCGTAACGGGAGAGGTTGCCGTCGTAAAGGCCCGTCGACAAAAAGTCAACCAAGTCATCCACATCGGCGTCCGTGAGGGCCAGGGGAACAAAAAGTTCGTCTAGACTTGAACCGCTTACACGCGGGTTGTCTTTGCTCGCGTTGACCTTGTATTCTACGACCTCACGAATTGAGGTGTAGTTGCCTCCGTGACCCATGAACGCCGATGACTGCAGGTTGTAGAGCTGGGGTGTTTTAAAGGCGTACATGTCTTCTGCTTCCCCTGTGAATCCGCCGCGACCTTTGGCCACTTCGTCGAAATTATTGGATGCTGTGTAGGCGCCGCCTCCACTTCCAGAGCCCGATCCTTGGTCCATGTCGAGCATTCCGATGGCGTGAAAACTGCCGTCGCTCAATGCAGGTCCGCTATGGCATGTGGCACATTCAGCTGCTCCGAAGAAGACTTGAGCACCGCGTTTCTGCGCGTCGCTCATGGCAGATTTTTGGCCGCCAAGCCATTTTTGAAATGGGCTCTCGCTGGCCATCAAAGTGCGTTCGTAGGCTGCGATGGCCAATCCGGCGTACTCCACATTGTATCGGTTCGCCTCTGCAATAGAGGGGAATGCGGCGTCAAAGAGATCGACATACTTTGGGTGCGCTTCGAAGAAGGCCGCGTCGGGGGCCATGCGGTGTACTGTTAAACCGGCGATGGCCTGCGTCTCCAGTCCGGCATAGCCCAGCAAATTGTTTTCCAGCGGGGTGTCCGCTGTCCAGAGGCCCTCGGTGCCCGTGTTTTCTCCGCCCGCTCCAAATTGGCCGTTATACAAAGACAATTTAGTGAATGCCCCATTCATCGCTGAGGGGGTGCGGTTCGGTTGACGATCTACATCGGTTGATGCGTAATCGTCCGATTGGCGTCGCCCTTCGCCGGCAAAGCCAAATCCGCTTCCGCCGTCACCGATGCCCTGCTGCACGCCGGCTTGAAACCCGCCTGCTGCGTGGTGGCATGAGGCGCAGCTAAACGTGCCAATGCTAGATTCGTTGGTGGCTTGGGTGCCTAATCCGGTTTCGTGAAACAAGAGTCGACCCAACACGACTTTCTCAGAGGTAAGTGGATTGGCTGCGTCTTGCGGGATGTTGCCTAAATCACTCGATGAAGGCATTTGCATCCAGCTCAGTTCCTCACCATTCAAACAGGCGATGATTGTCTGTTCAAGTGAGCGGTCTAATTCCAAATCGTTGGGGGAGATGTCGTTGCCTTCTGGCGTACAAGATGTCAAAGTCATAAAGACCGCAGCGAAGGAGACAAATGAAAGTGTGTGCGCGAATTTCATGGTGCAGTGCGTTAGGGAATGCCTTGGCAAGTTCCGCTCACACTTGCGTGGCAGCACTGACGATTGCGCAGCCCTCCCGATGATGTTCGTCAAACGTGGTTCGAGGTCAGGCGAGGTTTTTACATCTCGCCTTAAACCTCCGACCTTAAACCTCAGACCTCAGTTCCCAGTTCCCAGTCTTTTTAGCCTATCCAAGGCGCGATCAGAACGTGTACGCCCCAGCTTCGATTTGCGAGAGGGCAATCCGTTGGCGTGCTTCCTTGGTATTGAACGGCTCCACTTTCGTAAAGCGCTTCATTCCCATGAGCATCATCCGCAGTTCGTCTCCCTCGGCAAACGCAAGCAGGGCCTCCTTGCCGGCGGAATGTATACGCTCGCCGACCTCGTAGGTATAGACGCGAAGCATGTCCATCTGTATTTCGACCTTGTCGGCACCGGCTGCGGCAGCTACGGGGTCGTCGCAGTCTACGCCTGCAGCCTTACCGGCCAGCTTTTGAACGCGCAGCAATAGCGACTCCATGTTGTACGCCCAGATGGCCATGTCAGCAGCGTGCATCAGCACTTCTTGCTCCTTTGAAAGGGTTTCCATCAGCTTCTGAACTGCTGAACCCATCACCATCAAGATGGCCTTTTTGAAGCCGGCCAAGTAGGCATGATGTTGAGAGAAAATATCGGTCGCGCCGCCGCCGAAATCGGGGATGCCGGTGAGATCATTGGCCACTTCCATGGCGGGCGTCATCAAGTCGAGTTGGCCTTTCATGGCCTTCTTCAGCACCATGTCAATGATGAGCAGGCGATTGATTTCGTTCGTGCCTTCGAAGATGCGATTGATGCGCGCATCGCGGTAGGCTCTCTCGACGGGGGATTCCGCGGAGAAGCCCATTCCTCCATACACCTGGACGGACTCGTCGACCACCATATCGAGTACTTCAGATCCCAGGACCTTCAATATGGCGCACTCCGGGGCAAAGTCCGCAATGCCTTTCAAGGTGGCTTCGCCGTGTTCCATACCGCCCGCCTTCAAGGCTCCAATGGCATCGTCAATGTTCTGCGTGGCGCGGTAGAGTGAAGATTCTGAAGCGTAGACCTCCGTTGCCATTTGGGCAATCTTGACGCGAATCGCACCGTACTTGGAGATGGACCGACCGAATTGCTCGCGCTGGTTTGCGTAGTTGACTGCACCTGAGATGCATTGCTTGGCTGCACCAATCACTGCACCTCCGAGTTTGATCCGCCCAATGTTCAGGATGTTTACAGCGATCTTGAATCCATTTTCGCGGGTGGAGAGCAGGTTTTCGACGGGCACCAGCACGTCGTTGTAGAAAATTTGACGTGTAGAAGAGCCTTTGATGCCCATCTTCTTCTCCTCAGGATTCTTCGTTATCCCATCGCTGTGACCATCCACGATGAAGGCAGACAATTTTTCATCGTCGTCGATCTTGGCAAACACGATCATCACATCGGCAAATCCGCCGTTGGTGATCCACATTTTTTGGCCATTCAACACATAATGTGTGCCTTCGGCGTTGAGGATGGCGCGGGTCTTGCCTGAATTGGCATCGGAACCGGCAGAGGGCTCCGTCAGGCAATAACTGCCCTTGAGCTCACCGGAGGCCAATTTTGGAATCCATTGCTTTTTCTGCGCGTCGTTCCCATAATAGAGGATCGGAAGTGTGCCAATCCCGGTGTGGGCAGAGAAAGCAACACTAAATGAGTGCGCGTGGCCAATGGCCTCAGTGATGAGCATGGTTGACTTGAAGTCGAGGCCCAGGCCGCCGAGCTCCTCTGGAACCGAGCTGCCAAGCAGGCCGAGTTCGCCGGATTTTTCCATCAAGCCGGGCACGAGGCCCTCCTCTTGTTCGTCGATGCGGTCCAGAAGGGGGGTGACTTCTTTCTCGACAAAATCAAGGGTCATTTGGCGCATCATCTCCTGTTCTTCGGTCCATTCTTCTGGAATGAAAACTTCAGATGGTTTGACGTTGCGGATGATGAATTCCCCGCCTTTGATTGCTTTTGTATCGCTCATAATCAAATATTTAAAGTAGTTCGAAGACGCCTGCTGCGCCCTGACCGGTGCCGACACACATGGTGACGCAGCCGTATTTTTCTCCGCGGCTTTTCAGCTCGTGCAACAGCTGCACTGTGAGTTTTGAGCCCGTACATCCCAGGGGATGGCCCAGGGCAATCGCGCCGCCGTTTGGATTGACCTTCGACGGATCCAGTCCGAGTTCACGAACGACAGCCACACTTTGCGAGGCAAATGCCTCGTTCAACTCGAAGGCGCCGATGTCTCCCATCTGCAGCCCTGCTTTCTCCAGGGCTTTCGGGATCGCATGGA
Source organism: uncultured Flavobacteriales bacterium (assembly GCA_937890245.1). GTDB lineage: Bacteria > Bacteroidota > Bacteroidia > Flavobacteriales_D > Sanyastnellaceae > UBA8752. The sequence goes on along the minus strand of CALACF010000367.1, from coordinate 996 downwards.
TCGGGCCCACGCCCATGATCCGCGGCTCCAAGCCAGCCACATGGTAGCTGCGCATTCGAGCCCAAGGCTCCACGCCCAGCTCCTGCACCATCTTCTCAGAAGCTACCAGCACGAACGCCGCACCATCTGAAGTTTGCGAGCTGTTGCCCGCCGTTACGCTCCCGCCTTGGGCAAACACGGCCCTCAATTTGGCCAGCTTTTCCGCTGACGTATCGCGGCGGACGCCTTCATCTGTATCAACGCTGTACGTTTTCTCTTGGCGCTTTTCGTTTTCGTCGAGGTACACCTCATTGATTTCAATCGGCGCGATGCCCGGCGCAAACTTCCCTGAATCTATCGCCGCAGCAGCGCGCCGATGGCTCTCCGCCGCAAACGCGTCCTGCTCCTCGCGGCTGACCTTGAAGTCCTTCGCCACAGCCTCGGCCGTCAAGCCCATGCCCCAATACCAATCCGGGTTTTTCTTTGCAACCCGTGCATTGGGCACCAGTCGCCAGCCTCCAAATGGAATCGGTGACATGGTTTCAATGCCACCGGCAATGATCAAATCGGAGACGCCAGCGTGGATTTTGGATGCCGCAATGGCGATCGTCTCCAAGCCTGAGGCGCAGTAGCGATTGACCGTCATGCCCGGCACCTTTTCTGTATCGAGCCCCATGAGCGAAACCATCCGGGCGATGTTCAAGCCCTGCTCAGCTTCGGGCGTTGCGTTGCCCACGATCACATCATCGATGCGTTCCTTGTCCAAGTCGGGAAAGTCGGCCAACAACCGGCGAATCACCTGCTCGCCTAAATCGTCGGGCCGTGTAAAACGGAAGATTCCGCGCCCTGATCGTCCCACCGCTGAGCGGTAGCCTCCAATAATGTATGCGTCCATAATGTTCTTGTGTAAATTGTTCGCGGCCTCAGTTTCTCAAAATCTTGCCCTTCTGAATCAGGCTTTGCATGCGTTCCAGGGTTTTCCGTTCCTGGCATAGTTCCACAAAGGCTCTGCGCTCC
>CALACF010000366.1 GCA_937890245.1 uncultured Flavobacteriales bacterium | reverse complement strand
TCGATTTTGCGGCCAGTTGTATCAGGTAGCCAAACACGGGGGTGACCACTGCGATATAGGGTGCCCAGCGGTCCGTCGCGGGCGTGCTCTTCCCCAGAAGCGCCCAGGCAAAGAGGCCGAGCAGCGGCCCGTACGTGTAGCTGGCCACCGTGAAAAGGGCGGCGATGACGCTCGTGTCGTTGACGGCGCGGAAAATCAAGATGGCTGCTGCCACGCCGAGTGAGACCAGCAAATGGACGCGGGTGCGGACGCGCCGCTGGTCCGCGACTTGGTGCTCGGCCGGCGCCTCGTCCATGCCGAGAAAGTCCACGCAAACACTCGTGGTCAGCGCGGTGAGGGCCGAATCAGCGCTGGAGTACGCGGCGGCGATCAGCCCCAAAATGAAGGCCAAGCCCAAGGCGATGCCCAGGCCGCTTTCCAACGCAACAGTAGGAAAGAGGAGGTCGGCGCGTGCGATGGTAAGTCCTTGGGCGTCAGCGTACATGTAGAGCAGCGCACCGAGGGCGAGGAACAGCATGTTGACGAAGACCAGCACGATAGCGAACGACCCCATGTTCAGTTGGGCTTGCCGGAGCGATCGGCAGCTCAGGTTCTTCTGCATCATGTCTTGGTCGAGTCCGGTCATGGCGATGGCGACGAAGGCCCCCGCAATGAACATCTTCACCCCGTTTTGGGCGCTGCCGAAATCATCGAGAAACAGCCAACGGCTCATGCCGCTGTCCGCAACCAATGCGGGAATTTCTAGGATGGAAGCGTCCAGGGATTGGCCTATCAATACCACGGCCAATCCAGCGGCGCCCAGCATAAAAAAGGTCTGCAGGGCATCGGTCCACACCAGCGTTGCGATGCCACCGCGGCGGGTGTAAATCCAGATCATGGCAATGGTTAGCGCGACGAGTCCGGCAAAGCGCAATTCACCCCAGAGTCCCGTGGTTGGACCCCAGGGAGCGAGGACGACTTCGTGGAAAACGAGGGCGACCAAAAAAAGGCGGAATGCCGCGCCCATGGTGCGTGAGAGGAGGAAAAATGCGGCTCCAGTTTTGTATGCGCGCGGCCCGATGCGCTCGCCCAAAAACGAGTAGATGCTCGTGAGTTTCAGGCGGTAATACAGCGGCAGGAGTACAGCGATGATCACGCCGTAACCGACGAGGTAGCCCAGCACCATCTGCATGTAGCCAAAACCTTGGCTCTCCACCCAGCCGGGCACAGAAATGAAGGTCACACCGCTGAGCGATGTGCCGATCATGCCGAAGGCAACGACGTACCAAGGCGACCGGCGGCCGCCCAAGGCGAAGTCTGACATCGAGGCGCGCCGGCCAGTAACGTGCGCGATGCCCAACAACAGGGCAAAATAGGCGGCACATGTGCCGAGGATGAAAAGTGGAGTCACGGGCGGCAATCTAAAACAGCTAAATTTGGCGCCGTGGAAATTCCCTCTCGCCTTATTGAACGCGCCGTGGATCAAATGGCTTCCCTGCCCGGTGTCGGGCGGCGGACGGCTTTGCGCTTGGTGCTGCACATGTTGCGGCGGACCGACGATGATGTGCGGCGCTTTGCAGAATCACTGGTCGCCATGCGCGAGGGCGTGCGGGGCTGCGAAATCTGCGGCAACCTCAGCGAGGACAGTATCTGCAATATTTGCTCGGCGCCAGGCCGCGAGGAACATGTCGTTGCCGTGGTCGAGGATTTGCGCGACCTCCTCGCCATCGAAGGAACGGGCCATTTTCGGGGGCGCTACCACGTGTTGGGCGGTGTCATCTCGCCAATGGACGGCGTGGGCCCGGGCGATTTACGCATCGACGACTTGGTCGCGCGCGTGGCCGCTGGGGATATCAAAGAGATCATTTTCGCGTTGCCCACGACGATGGAAGGCGACACCACCGCATTTTACCTGAATAAGCGTTTTTCTGGCGCAGGTGCAGGACCGGATGCCGAATCCGAAGTCCGCGTCACTTCCATCGCCCGCGGGGTGGCCGTGGGGGACGAAATCCAATACGCAGACGACCTCACCCTCATCCGCTCATTTCAGCAACGCACGCCTTACCAAGCGTAACCCCATGAAAATCAGCGTTATCATCGTTAGTTACAACGTCCGTAAGTACCTCGATCCGTGCATGCGCGCGGCGCAGCGGGCCTTGGACGCGGTGAGCGCGGCGGGGCTGGGCGAAGGCGATTTGTGGGTCGTGGACAACGCGTCTCCCGACGATTCTGTGGCGTGGGTGCGCGCCCATTTTCCCGATGCCAATCTGATTGCGTCTGAAGAAAATTTGGGATTTTCAGCGGGCAACAATTTGGCCATCCGCAAGAGCAAAGGCGCGTGGGTGGTGCTGTTGAACCCTGACACGATTGTTCCCGAGGACGCCTTTGTAAAGGTGCTCGGCTATGTGAACGGGCGAGATAAACTTGGAGGTTTGGGCGTTCCGATGGTGGATGGCACGGGGCGTTGGCTTCCAGAGAGCAAGCGCGGGTTGCCGACGCCGTGGGCTTCGTTCTCACGGCTGAGCGGCTTGTGGCGCTTGCGCCCTTCAAGTCCCAAGCTCAATAGGTACTACATGGGACATATTGGCCTGGACGAAACGGCTCAAATCGAAGTGTTGAGTGGCGCGTTTATGTGGATGCGCCGTTCTGCGTTGGATGAGGTCGGGCTGCTCGACGAGGCCTTCTTTATGTATGGCGAGGACATTGATCTGAGTTGGCGGTTGATTCAAGGCGGCTGGGAGAACCATTATTTCGCTGGAACGCAAATCATTCATTTCAAGGGGGAGAGCACCAAAACGGCCAGTCTGGCTTACGTGCGCGTGTTTCATGATGCGATGCAAATTTTTGCGCGCAAGCATTTTGGCGGCGGCCAAGCGATGTGGATGAACATTCTCGTGGCACTGGGGATCCGGCTGCGCGCAATGGTTGCAGGGGGGAGGCGCCTTGTTGAAAGGATGGGCTGGCCAGTTCTAGACCTTGCAGTGCTGGGCGGTGCGACGGTTGGTGCAGCTGTGTTGTATGAGGCGGCGACGGATATTTCTGCCCCGCGTGAATTGGTTTGGGGGGCGTCGGCTGCGTATGCGCTGTTGTGGGTCGTTTCGGTGGGCTGGTCCGGAGGATACGAC
>CALACF010000365.1 GCA_937890245.1 uncultured Flavobacteriales bacterium | reverse complement strand
TCGAGGACGGCAGCAACACGGACGATGTCGGTGATGTCTACCGCCGTGCCAGGTCACGTTGGATTTTTCTGAAGCAGCGTAATCCCCATGCTGAGTTCGGTCATGCCGTCCACTCCATCGCCAAAACTGAGGGGTGGGGGTGGGACCGACGCCTGAAGCGCGAATTGGGGCATCTTCACACTCGGCGCGAGAATACACGGCTAGAGCGGCGAGGAATCACTCGATCACGATCCCGTTGGTAGTTAGGGTAGCGTTCTGTCGTAATTGTCCGTCGTTGGACACGCCCACCTGTCGTCGTCGGAGTCGACAGGTGGGCACTCCTTTTACCATGCTCGAAACAGCGATCAAAACTCAGGGTAGGAGCTACACTCCGACCACACCCGTGCACGAGGCTGCCGAGACTGTGGTCGGCGCGCTCCTGGAGGGTAGGAACAGGTATTCCAGGATGCTTCAAGCAGGTGGCTTAATGATTCCTGACCTTACCTGGAAGGAATCTTGCCGTATTGGCACCATCATGGCGCAACAACCTTGCCAGTACCGCGATGAGCTGGACGAGCGGCTGATGGCCCTTGGCATACTTGAGTGGTGGGAAGGGCCGGGGGACAAGGGGGGTGGCGTAGGGATTCACCCCGAGATGTACGTGGGGGGCTCAAGCCATGTCGTGATACCGTGGCTGGACATGGCCCGGAAAGCGGCTACCGATAAGGAAATGGACGCTGGCCGTCGCCGGTGGGACGAGCGACGACGGCCAGGATGACCTATGAGAGACGATATCGACAAACTCGGCCTCCCTCGGAGTGCCAAGAAATACGCGAGACGCAAGGCGTCTGACGGCGCCATGGAACGGCAGCCTGACGAGTACATCCGTGTCCAGGCCGAGGTCACCAACCAGCCCAGGAAAGGGTTCCAGAACCGCGACACCAGCCAGAACGCTGAGCACACCTTCAAAGAGGAGGCCCAGAGGGTCGTGGCGGACATGCTTGAAAACGGGAAAGAGGCTTCAAAAGCCATGGTTCGGAGCATCAAGGCTCCCACTAAACTGAGTGTGAAGTGGGTTGCGGCCCCGTCCCAGGAGGGGTCTTGGGACACCGTGGACCTGCCGTGGTACGTGGTCAGGAACTATCGGAAAATGGGTTTCAACGAGCGTGGGTCATTTCTGCTTTCGTGGCTCCGCAAGGAGCATGGCAAGGACGTAGACCAATACGGTGACCTTGACGTGATGTG
>CALACF010000364.1 GCA_937890245.1 uncultured Flavobacteriales bacterium | reverse complement strand
AATCACTTGCCCAGGGTGGCGCCTTCGACGACTTGGTCCAGCCCATTGTCCGGTCCCAGTGCTTTGCGCCCGATTTCAAAGGGCGCACAGTAATCGAGCTCGCCCTGCGATTCGGCGCAGCCACTCAAGAAAGCGCCAACTCCTCTCAGGCTTCGCTCTTTGGCGGTGGCGGCGATGGCGGCGGCGACATCCCCGAACCGCCTGTTCCAGATTGCGAAGAGTGGCCCATCTTCGACAAGCTCGCGCGTGAGAAATCCGTGGTGGGCGTATACCTCTCCGGCCACCCGCTCGACGAATTCAAAATCGAGCGCGACGCCTTCTGCACCGAAGGCGGCCTTAGCAACCTCGATGACATGGCGGGCCAGATTGGCCGGGTCGTATCAATCGGCGGCATGGTAACGGCATCCGAGCACCGCATGTCCAAAACGGGCCGGCCTTTTGGAACTGTCACACTCGAAGACTACAGCGGAAGCAAGCGCTTCATGCTCTTCGGCGAGGACTACGTTAAATTTCGCGAGTTCCTCGTCGATGGTTGGTTCCTATTCGTAAAAGGACAGATCCAAGAGAAGCGCTTCCGAGGTGCAGATGAGCTGGAGTTCAAGTTCACCCGGGTCGAACTTCTGACAGACATCAAAGAGAAGATGATCCGGCGCCTGCGCATCCAACTCGACCTCGAGCGCCTCGACGAAAAACTCGTCGGCAAAGTCGCCACCCTCGTCGAAACGCATCCAGGAAAAACGGGGCTCACCTTCGAAGTCATCGAGCAGGGAAAAGCCCTCGATATGCCCGCCCGCAAGACCAAGGTTGCCGTCGATAAGAGTCTCACAGATGCGCTGGACGGTTTGCCGGGGGTGCATTGGAAAATTCAGGGGCAGAAATAATCAATGGTGGTACAGTGAAAAAATTGGCATTCAACGCATCAAAAGTGATACAGTTCCCGAAAGCTTCGGCCTACCTTTGGGACACATTAAAATACGCAAGACATGGCTATTGAGATCAATGAAGCGAACTTTGAGGAGGTCGTAATGAATTCAGACCAACCTGTAATGGTTGATTTTTGGGCGGAATGGTGTGGACCGTGTCGTATGATCGGCCCCGTGGTCGACAAAATTTCGGTAGCGTATGAGGGCAAGGCCGTCGTAGGCAAGGTCAATGTAGACTCGAACCAAGAAATCGCACAGAAATTTGGCGTGCGCAGCATCCCTACCATCGTCTTCATCAAGAATGGCGAGGTGGTCGACAAAAGCGTCGGCGTTGCGCCGGAAAACGTATTGACCGACAAATTGGACAAGCTGATGGGCTGACCCCCGCCCCGATGCCCTCAGCTTTGAGCCCCGTCCTTGCGGCGGGGCTCTTTTATTTGAAGAATCTCCATCCCTCTCTGCAGCAATATGCCAATCCAAATTGACCCCCGTCAACTTCAGGCGATTTCATCGCTTGAGTTCCTCGCCAAACAGGCGGTGGAGGGTTTTATCACGGGATTGCATCGCTCGCCATTCCACGGATTCTCGGTTGAATTCGCAGAGCATCGCCTGTACAACCCAGGCGAGTCCATGCGCCATGTGGACTGGAAACTATTTGCCCGAACGGACCGCTTGTATTCAAAGCGCTACGAAGAGGAGACCAACCTCCGCTGTCAACTCGTCATCGACGTATCGCGTTCGATGTACCACCCGCTTGAAGCGCACAAGAAGGGCGAAATGACCAAGCTTCGCTTTGCGGCCGAGGCAGGTGCTGCCTTGATAGAGCTATTCAAGCGCCAGCGCGACGCGGTCGGGTTGAGCATCTTTGACAGCGAGCTGCACACGCACATTCGCGCGCGCTCAACTTCAACGCACCATCGGCTCCTGTTCGCCGAGCTTGAGAAGTATCTCGCCGATACGGATCCCGCGCAGGCTCCCACAGGTGCCATCAAAGCCCTGCACACCATTGCCGAAGCCACACCGCGCCGTTCGCTTGTCGTGGTGATGAGTGATCTGCTAGACAGCTCAGGCGATGTAGAGGCCCTTTCAGCGGCATTGCAGCATTTGCGTCACGCCGGCCACGAGGTTGTGGTCTTCCATATTCTGGATGAGGCGACTGAGGCGCTGCTTGACTACGATGACCGCCCCACGACCTTTGTCGACCTGGAAACAGGCGAAAAAGTCCGCGCCAATCCCGTCGAACTTCGCGATACGTATATCGCACGTATGACCGCTCTGCGGCACGACCTGTCAGTCCAATGTGGCGCTGCAGGCATTGATTGGGTGGAAGTTGACATCGCCGGGGGCGTGGTCCCTGTGCTCACGGCCTACATGCTTCGCCGCCGCCAGCTGCATTGACAGCCCGCACCCTTTATTGATGAATTGATGAGCTCGCGCTGATATTCAGCTGGTTACACGGGTTGTCAGCATTTTTTAGACGTTTTTCTGAAATTATACGTGCGCTTGACATTTCCCTGACCGCCTTGTAACCTCTGGCCCGGAACTCCCGTAAGGACCCGGTATCCGAGAACGAAACGCGATGACCAC
>CALACF010000363.1 GCA_937890245.1 uncultured Flavobacteriales bacterium | reverse complement strand
CGTGTGCCCTTCGAGTCGGGCGTCTTCGGTTTCCAAGGTGAAGGCGGCGTCCATGGCGGAAGTGGTGCTGTTCGCTTTCAGGCTGATCAGCATCGGAGCGCTGCCTGCCAGGCCATCTAAAAAGTCCCGTGTTAGCAAGAGGTCGGCTGGATTCAGTTTGGCAGTCGTCAAAGTCCAGTTGTCGAGTTGCGTGCCGTCCCAGTGAAAATGTGCAGTGGCATGGCTCTCCTCGCCAACTTCGAGATTCAATGTGTAGCGTCCCGCATGGATCGTGTCTCGAAGGATGTCCAGAACCGCTGGATCGGAGAGCTCAGCGCTCGGGATGATCAACGCCAGCCGGTCAAAAATCTGGGTGAGATCTCCGCTAAGCTGCTCAACAGTTCCGCTCGATATGGGAATCAGCGCCCCGCCATATTCGATGCTGATGTCGCGCAGATTAAGTTTGTCAATGCTCCATGAAGCCCTGCCTGTATTGGGGCTTGGTCCGATATGATCGGTCCAGTTCAGCAGGCTGTCAAGTTGTATCGTCACCCCTTCAATGCCAATTTCACCCGCACCCCAGGCGCCGTTTTTACGCCGGGCCCCTGACAAGCCGAGTACCTTAATCGCCAGTGGGCTCGACGATCCGTGGCTCAGCTCCACACCGCGAATCTCAAGCGCGCGCGCCCACCAATTGACATACACATCGTCGATGGAAGCCACCAAACCAGTGGATTTGCTTAAGGCAGAGGTCGCCTGTTCAACCAAGCGATGCTGCACGCTTGGGATGTTCACGACGGCTGAAATAAGTACTACAAGCCCCGCCACCAGCAGGAACACCGTTGTCATTGTCCGGCGGAAAATGCGCAGTCTCCACGATTTCGGCGGGCTGGCAGGGTCGGAGGTGGGGTTGTTGGACATTTGTGCGCGCAAAACCCAAAATCTGTGCCAATCTCAGCGAACTTTGCAGATGTCGAATTTACCATGACTTCTCCATTCTCCACACGCGTGATTCTCGGCGTAGAATCTTCCTGCGACGACACGAGCATGGCCTTGCTTCGGGGGCATAAACTCTTGGGCCAAGTGGATGTAGCTCAATTGGTACACGCCCAGTACGGCGGGGTCGTGCCGGAGTTGGCATCGCGCGCGCATCAATTGCACATCGCTCCAATACTGGAGGCACTGTTTGAAAAGACAGGATTGGGATGGGATGACGTCGACGCCATCGCCTACACACGTGGCCCTGGATTGCACGGTTCGCTCTTGGTTGGAAGCGCTTGGGCAAGGAGTGCGGCTTGGGCGCGCGGGATTCCTTTGTTGCCCGTTCATCATATGCGGGCGCATATTCTGGCGCATTGGATCGAGCACGATACGTTGGCTATTTCAGGGACGTCCTCTATTCAATCGGCGCCGGGCCTGCCCGCCATGGGGCTGACAGTCAGCGGTGGCCATACGCAGTTGGTGCGCATCGACTCGCCTTGGGCCATGGAAGTGGTCGGTACCACCTTGGATGATGCTGCTGGCGAGGCGTTTGACAAGGTGGCCAAGTGGATTGGGCTTCCGTACCCTGGCGGCCCAGAGATTGACCGGCGCGCCGCATCTGGCGACGCCTCCGCTTATACCTTTTCAAAGCCGTCCGTCGGCGGCCTCGACTTTAGTTTCAGCGGCTTGAAAACGTCTGTCCTCAACACTTTGCGCAAGGCAATCGACCGAGACGGGCCTCTGGTCGATGCCGATATCGACAATGTTTGCGCCTCACTTCAAAAGACAATCGTAGAAATTCTGGTTGAGCAATTGGAACGTGCAGCTGAAAAACACGGGTGCAAATCCATCGCTATCCAAGGCGGCGTCTCTGCCAATTCAGGTCTGAGAAAGGCGGTCCTCGAGCTTGGAAAAAAGCAGGGGTGGAGCGTACACATTCCGCCCATGTTATGCTGTACGGACAATGGAGCGATGATCGCGATGACAGGCCAATTCATGGCCGAAAAAGATCAGTGGGGTCGGCTTGATGATGCGCCGTTGGCGCGCTGGCCTGGCTTCTAAAGGCGGGCTCGGTTATCGGCCCACAGCGGTTTCAGCTTTGCGCCGATTCAAGTGCAGTCCGCTTTGCTTCCAGATGTGCAGTGAGCGGTTGCCAGTGAACCTTCTTCCAAGACTCGGTCGCCCATCCGGCACAGTCTTCTGGAACGCCGATATGATTGAGTTGGAGCTTTGTAGAGCCGTTAGTTTCACGCGATAGTCGAATGTCGACAACCGCAAAATGGCCCGCAGGAAAGCGTTTGTGGGTCAGGGCGAGAACGATCCGCTTATTGCTTACCAACCGCGTAATCCAACCCGTTTGGTTCCCGTTGCAAATCGATACGGAACCACCCTCATGGGGCTGGATGA
>CALACF010000362.1 GCA_937890245.1 uncultured Flavobacteriales bacterium | reverse complement strand
CTCGGCACCGACCAGAGCGAGGACGCACTCATCTTCCGCAACGACGCCGAGCCCAACCGGTACCACTTTGCCTACGCCACGGAAGACAACCGCTTTTTGGTGCTGAACACTTCCACCGGAACAGACGGCAATTCGCTACACGTTCGGGATTTGCAGTCTGGCGATGACTGGGTCGAAGTCGTGGCTGGCTTTGATACGCGAAGCAATATAGTGGACCACCTCGACGGGCGACTTCTCATTTTGACGGACATCGACGCGCCGAAGTACCGACTGGTGGGTGCCGACCCGGCTGCCCCGGGTGACCGCAGTCGCTGGGTGGATGTGATTTCAGAGAGCGATGACTTACTCGAGGGTGTCAGCACAGCGGGCGGTGACTTGTTTGCAACCCATCTGCGCAATGCATGCAATGCCGTGACGCGGTATAAGGCCGATGGATCGGGTGCAGTTGAGATAGCATTGCCCAACACGACTGGCTCCACTGGGGGCTTCAGTGGAAAGTTCGACGCCACGGAGGTGTTCTACGCGTTCACCTCGTTCACCTATCCTACATCGGTGTACCGGTATGCTTTAGGGGCAGGAGAAAGTACACTCTTTTACGCGCCTGACGTCGATTTCGACCCGGCCGCCTACGTGAGCAAGCAAGTGTTTTTCCCAAGCAAGGACGGGACAATGGTCCCGATGTTCATCGTGCACAAAAAGGGACTCGCGCTCGACGGAAAGCGGCCGACGATGCTCTACGCTTACGGCGGGTTCAACATCTCACTGACCCCATCCTTTTCCACATCCAACCTTCTTTTACTGGAGCAAGGCGGCGTGTATGCGATGCCAAACCTGCGCGGCGGTGGGGAGTTTGGGGAGGATTGGCATGAGGCGGGGATGCTGCTCGACAAGCAAAACGTGTTCGACGATTTCATCGCCGCAGGCGAGTTTTTGATCTCAGAGGGTTACACCTCATCGGAACGGCTAGCCATTGCCGGCGGCTCGAACGGCGGACTGCTCGTCGGCGCGGTAATGGCGCAGCGCCCGGAACTGGCTTCGGTGGCCTTCCCAGCAGTGGGCGTGATGGACATGCTGCGCTACCACAAGTTCACGATCGGCTGGGGCTGGATTCCGGAATACGGTTGCGCAGACAGTTCTGCTGCGGATTTTGCCAATTTACACGGCTACTCGCCGGTCCACAATTTGAGGAACGGCACCGCCTACCCCGCTACGATGGTCACAACAGCCGACCACGACGACCGCGTGGTGCCGGCCCACAGCTTCAAGTTCGCGGCTCGATTGCAGGCGGCCCACGGCGGCACGCAGCCCGTCGTGATCCGCATTGAAAAGGACGCGGGCCACGGAGCGGGCAAGCCGACTTCGAAAATACTGGACGAGCAGGCTGACAAGTGGGCCTTTATGTGGGCGGGTATGGGCTTTGAGCCTGCGTACTGAACGACGAATCAGGCGTTAAATTTCAGGCTGGCTGGGCGGGGCTGGGGCTGGGGCTAGCCTGGCTTGCTTGACATAAGCAGGTGGGAAATCATGCGTCCGTAAAGCTCTTGGCGAAGGCTGTAACGTCTATGTTGCATAGGACCCTCTATTGTAACGTATGCGTTACAGTGAATTTCGGGGCTTCAACCGACTATGCTCTTGCGCGGATCATGCCGCGTTTGGATGGCCCGGCGGATCGCTCGCCGGCCCACCGACCTCGCCGGCCGGCCGCGCGCGCGAGCACCAGCCAGGCGTTAAACCTCAAATATTTGGGTGTCGGACGGGAAGCGGAAACGGTCACCGTACAAGCCCTCTGGCACACCTTTTCCCAGTCCGACGGCCATGGTGATGCCCGCCTCTGTTGGTAGGCTGAGCAGCTTCCGCACTTTGTCGGGATTCAATCCCTCCATGGGACAGCTGTCGAGGCCTTCCGAGCTGACGGCGAGCATGAATTGGGATGCAGCAAGCGCACAACTCTTAGTGGCCCACTCAGAAAGGTCCGCTTCAGAGTACGCAGCCATGGCCGCGGGGAGCGCATCCGCGTAGTATCCCGCTCCGGGGGTGCCTGCAAATTCAGCTGCGAGCTTTTTTACATTCCTCTGCCACAAATCTGGGCGGCTCACGAAGAACACCAGCTCGGCAGCTGTAGAAGCGGCAGCCTGGCCCAAGCACGCATCGTCAAAGGCAGATCGGCGCTCCTTGTCCCGGGCCCAATAGACTTCCCAGCATTGAAGATTGCTTGAAGATGGTGCAAACCGCGCCGCCTGAAGGATCCGGGCCATGGCCTCTGCCGAAACTGGACTGTCATCAAACTTTCTCACCGCGCGGCGGGCGCCTACGATTTCCTGGAATACTTCATGCTTCAACATCTCCGCAAGTGTAGCAAATGTGTAGCGAATGTGCAGCGAAGAAATTACCTTGCGAAGATGAATCCGACATCAAGTCGCATGTGGCGCGGACTGGGCCGCATGTTCCTTTTCCTGTTTGTGACCTTTGGCGGGGTCATAGGCCTGTTTTTCAACCACGTCATGCGGCGCGGTCACACCAAAATTTTCGGGGTGTACGCTTGGTGGCGGCGGCAGGGGCCCTGGTCCCTTGGCGTGCGCCTGGAAGTGCGTGGTGAATTGCCGAACCACGCCTCGATTCTCGTACCGAATCACCGCTCCTACGTGGATGTGGCCCTGTTGCCCTCCCCGCACCCCATGGTCTTTGTAGCCAAGGCCGAGGTCCGGAAATGGCCCATGATTGGGTTCGGAGCCAATTTATTGCGCACCATCTGGGTCGATCGATCCAGCGTGGAAAGCCGACGGAACACCAGGGCCGAAGTCAAAAAGCGGATCGAAAACGATTTGGCTGTGGTAATCTTTCCCGAAGGCACGACCCACGTCGGCCCGGACATCCTGCCATACAAGATGGGCATGTTCAAGATGTGTGCCGATGGCGGATTCCCCATGACGCCCATCGCCATGGAATACCGAAACTCCGACATCGCGTGGGTCGGAGACGACCTGTTCATTCCTCACTTCATTCGCGTTTTCGGCCGCAGATACATCGACATTAAAGTTCGGTTTGGCCCCGTGATGCGCGGCAACGACGCCGAGGACTTGCACAAGCGGGTCACAGAGTGGACGTCAAAAAACCTGCTTGAAATGCGGGCTGAGTGGGATGCTATGAGCGAATCCTGATGAAGTAAAGAGCCCCCAGGCTCTAGCTCTGCCGAGCGCTACACCTGGTTTTTCAGCTCGTCTTGGTGGGGTGTTTGTCGCGGACATGCTGCGCGATGGCCAAAGAGGCGCCATCCTCGTCAATTCGGACGAAGACCATTCGTGTGGTCGTAACCACGGCCTCCTCGTGTGAGTAAACGTTGAACTTGCGGGCCTCGATTGCAATCGTAATGGACTTGCCTCCGATCCGCTCGATCTGCCCATAAATCTTGATCAGGTTGTTTTCCTTGACTGGGGATTTGAACAAGACCTCTTCCATTTTGAGCGTGACCATATTCGGGCAATGGCAGACTTCATTGACAAAAGCCACGGCCAGCTCGTCAATCCAACCCAGCATCGTCCCTCCAAACAAATTATTATGGACGCCCAAGTCGTGCTTTTTACAGACCTTGGTGCCGAGTAATCTCATTTCGCTCATTCTACTAAGATGCTGCAGTCCCAAATTCTATCCGCTCTTTCCGCCGTTTTTCTTGCGAGCGCTCAGTTACTTGGCCAAGGCATCACCTTGGATCATGGGTTTACGGATTGGCCCGGATCGGAGGTGGAGGTGGCTACGGGGTCGGAGTCCTTGTATCCCAATTTATTGGAAGCCGAAGTGGCCAGCGATGCCAATCGAATCTACTTCCGACTAAAGTTTGACGGGATCATCGCCCTGGATGAAGACGCGGCACCTCATAGCACGAGCATTGCCGTCGACAGCGACAACAACCCAGCGACAGGTAGCGATTTTGAAGGGATGGCCGGTGCTGATTTAATCATCAATCTGGCATCGCGATCGGTCCTCTCGTATGACGGAGGCATCCCCATGCTCGACGGCCTCAATGACATCGAGTTCAGATCGGCGCCAACGTATGGCGACACCGAGCACGAGCTGGCCATCAGCCGTTTATCAGCCGGCTTCCCCAGTGGGAACGAAACGGTCCGCTGGACGGTCGCCAATTCGACTACTGGGCAGACAGTGGCAACCGGGGGTGCAGACCATGTCCTGGGTTCGATACCCGCCTCGAGCGTTGCCAAGCCTCTAGACCGCGCGAGCGGTACCGACATCCGCGTCGCCTTCTGGAACATGAATGGGCGCTTCGACCAATACTACCCGCGCCAAGCCATGGAGCGGATCCTGGTCGCGACTTCTCCTGACGTGATCGGCTTTTCAGAAGTGAGCGACGTTTCGGCGAGTTACGTTGGGGATTGGCTTGATCAATGGCTCCCCCTTGAGG
>CALACF010000361.1 GCA_937890245.1 uncultured Flavobacteriales bacterium | reverse complement strand
CCTGGCATACACATGAGGTAGGCCGTTAGCATTTTCATGGACGCAAAGCCGTTGGGTCCGTCGTGTTGGATGTCGCGCGTCCAGCCTGCGAGCTTTGTGTCCTCACCGCTTTGAACTGTGCCTTCCGCCAAGGAAGTGAAGCGCGGGCGGTCTTGGTTGCCCGTGATCATGCCCATGAGGTGGTGGCTGCCGTATGTGCGCAAACCGGCTTCAGCCGTTCGGATCAGATGCTCGACACCTGTTTCAGGATTTGAGAAAGCGGCGACAGCGGCATCGTAGTGGTTGAAGTCAAATTGGGCGTCGAGCAGGCCCGAGCCTATGTAGCTGTCGATGAGTTCCGGGCTACCGTAGGTCTCGCCAATCTGGAAAATGGGGCGGTTCGAGCTGCGTTTGATCTTCTGCGTGAGCATCCGCCAAAATGTCTCGGGGATGTGCTTGGTGGCATCGTGGCGGAAGCCATCAATCTCGGAGTTGAGCACCCACCATGTCGCGCTGTCGCTCATTGCGGCTGCCACTTCGGGCTGCTCAAGATCGAGCGTTGGAAGGAAGGTGTCGAACCATGTAGTCAGCCTGTGATCATCCCAGCGCTCGGTGTTGAGGCTGCCGTCGGGCAGGTACAGGTCGGTCGCCCAATCGGGGTGGTCGACGTAAATGGGATGCTGTTCGTGAACGTGGTTGGCGACGTAGTCAAGCAAGAAGTTCATGTCGGCGTCGTGGGCTGCGTCGACCGCCGCGTCGAAGGCGGAACGCGTGCCCAGTCGTGGGTCAATTTCCTTGTTGGAGATGGGCCAATACCCGTGGTAACCGCTGAACTTCGAACGGACGCTCGTTGTGCTGTCCTGCCAAAGTCCCCAAGCACCGCTGGGGTTGGTGGTGATGGGCGAGATCCAAATCGTCCCCATGCCCAGTTCTTCAAAGTAGCCATTTGAGATGGCCTGGGAAATGCCCTGCAGGTCGCCACCAAGGTTGTTTGCACGCGGCGCGATGTCGTCGTCTGGAACGGGGGCGTTGTTGGCCTTGTCACCATCGAGAAATCGGTCGACAAGTAGGAAGTACATGGTCTGGGCGTGCCAATCCGCACGGGTCAACTGCAGCGCATCGGTAACGGGCAAGCCG
The DNA here is from genome assembly GCA_937890245.1 of uncultured Flavobacteriales bacterium. GTDB lineage: Bacteria > Bacteroidota > Bacteroidia > Flavobacteriales_D > Sanyastnellaceae > UBA8752. The sequence goes on along the minus strand of CALACF010000361.1, from coordinate 713 downwards.
CCCTCGAGCGGGATGAGCAACGCGTCGCTGCGGATCCCAGGCGCCTCGGCCCAAATGCGCAAATGCGTGCGGCCCGCGCCGTATGCCGCCGCCGGAATGCGCACGCTGCCTTGGCCTTGGGCATCGAGCCGGGGCATTGCGAACAAATAGTCCTCCCACCAGGCCCAAATCTGCGCGCCGCAAGGTCCTTGGAGATGCACGTCGTGCACCTGATTTCCACCAAATCCGATGGCGGAAAGCTCGAATTTTCCTAGAACGCCGCCCACGTGCATCAGGCAGTTGAAGCTCCCAAAGCCGTTGTCCACGCGCTTGTCGTTGGTCGGGTCAGGGCCCATCTTACCGTCGAGCACGATTTGATAGGGATGTGTCCCCCGCGGCAGTGTCAGGCCAATTTCCCACAGTCCTTCTGCGATTTTTGTCATTGGCGAGGCTGTCGCGCTCCAACCATTGAAACCGCCCGAAATACCTACGTTTATATGGTTTTCAGAGGCTTCTGGTGCGCGGTACTGAAAAACATGGTGGGCCGCGGTTGGTGCATAGACGGGGATGTGGACGGTCTCGGGAAAGTCTGCCCCAGCTGCTTGAACGGTGAGTGCCAATGCGCCGATTCCGCCTGTGGGCTCTCCGGGAATCCAAACGCCGCCCTCAGCTACAGATAGTTTGATATCTCCTGACCCCAGTTCTGGGAGCCATCGAACCTCCGCCTGTTGGGC
>CALACF010000360.1 GCA_937890245.1 uncultured Flavobacteriales bacterium | reverse complement strand
ATCCAGGCGCTGATGAATCGGAGCTGGATGCGCTGAGCTGTGTGTGCAACGCTGGCCCGATCAAACGTAGATAACTCCTCTGGAATCAGGTGGCAAATCAAACGGGCTGTCCGACATTGGCTGCGATGTTGAAGTCGCGTTTTATTGTGCGTTTGGTGTATGCCAATTTGTGGCTAGCAGCGCTTGTTTTTTGCGCAGCGGGCTGTGGCGGATCGGCCAGCGATGAAAGCGCGGATGGGCAAGTTTTTCGCTACAACGCGTCGGATGGTCTCGCCAGTTTAGATCCTGCCCAAGCCCGCGATCTCGAATCGATGTGGGTCATAGACCAGCTTTACGAGGGACTCGTTGAGCTCACGCCTAGCCTTAAAGTAGTTGGCGCGCTGGCACGCAGTTGGCAGGTGGACTCGGCGGGAACGGAAATCGTATTTCACTTGCGTTCTGGCGTGAGTTTTCATGGAGGGCAGCCGTTGACGGCGGCCGATGTTGTTGCAAGTTGGTCGCGTATTGTCGATCCAAAGGTCGCTTCGCCAGGGCGTTGGATTTTCGACAATTTGGCTGCCCGTGTTGATGAGGAGGGGCATCCTGGATTTTTTGCGCGCGACGATTCGACGGTGGTTGTTCAGCTGCGATCGCCACAACCAAATTTCGCTGGGCTGTTGTGTACGCCGTATGCCAGCGTGGTTCGGGCGGGTGGTGCGGCTGGCCTGGATTTGTTGACGGAGGCCGATGGGACCGGGCCATTTAAGCTGGGCTGGTGGGCGCCAGGGGTTGCCCTCGTGCTGCATCGGCATGCCGGGTATTGGCAGCGGGACTCGGCAGGGCGCGGGTTGCCGTACTTGGAGGCCGTACATATATCGTTCAACCGGGAGCCCGCCGTGGAATACTTGGGTCTGTTGCAGGGGCGGTTTGACTTTGTGTCGGGTATTGACCCCGCCTATGCAGGGGAATTGTTGGATGACGAGGGCGACTTGTTGGGGCAGATGGAGGGGATGCTGCGGTATGAAAGGGTGCCGTATTTGAAGACTGATTACATAGGAATTTTGGTGGATTCGGAGGCCGTAGAGAAGTTGGGCGTGCCGGTGGCCGGGGTGGAGGTGCGGCGCGCGATGAGTCTGGGGGTGGACCGGGCTGCGATGTCGCGCTATTTGAGAAGGGGCACGACCGAGCCCGCTGTCGGGTTTGTGCCGCCCGGGATGCCGGGGTTTGCATCGGGCGGGCGTTCAGCGCTGCGCTACGACCCTGATGAAGCGAGGCAGATGATGGAAGGTCTGGGGTTCACGCCCGAGGAGCCGATGACCGGATTGTGGCTTTCCACCAAGCCAGAGACGGCGGACCTCTGTGCTTATCTACAGCATGCGTGGCAGCAGATTGGGGTGGATGTGCGAATTGATGTGGCGCCGTCAGGCGTGGATGCGGAGCGCGTAGCGCGCGGCGAGGCGCCTCTTTTTCGCAAGAGCTGGCTGGCAGATTATCCCGATGCCGAAAATTATTTGGCGTTGTTTACAAGCGAGCGGAAGGCGCCCGACGGCCCGAATTATGCGCGCTTTTCGGACCCAACCGTGGACAGCCTCTACAACCGTATGCAGGTAGAGCGGAATGCCAATCTGAGATTGGACTTGCAAAGAGAAATGGAACGGGCCGTCCTCAAGCAGATGCCGGTCATCCCGCTGTGGCACGACCGCGTAAGTCATTTTTTGCGCAAGGAAGTAGCGGGTTGGCAGATCAGCCCGAGCAACCGTCTGGACTTGCGGCGCGTTCGGAAGCAGAACCAGAACCACAACCAGAAGCAGTAAATTCGCGGCATGCTCAAAGTCGACGCCCACACGCATATTATGCCCCGAGACTTGCCCAATTGGAGCAAGAAATTGGGATATGGCGCATTTATTCATTTGGACCACCACCGCGAGGGCGCAGCGCGGATGATGCAGGGCGACCGGTTTTTTCGCGAGGTGATGTCGAACTGCTGGCATCCCCAGGAGCGCATTGAGGAATACGGCGCGCGGGGCGTTCAAGTGCAGGTCGTCTGTACAATCCCCGTTTTGTTTGCCTACTGGGCAAAGGCCGCCGACACCCATGATATTTCCAAGTACTTAAACGACGACATCGCCCGCACCGTGCAAGACAACCCGCGCCATTACGTCGGGCTGGGCACCTTGCCAATGCAGGACACAGAGCGGTCCGTTCAAGAGTTGGAGCGCTGCGCTGAGATTGGGCTGAAGGGCGTACAAATCGGATCCAATATCAATGGGTACAACCTCAGCGAGAAGCGCTTTGATCCGATTTGGGCGGCGTGCGAACGCCTTGGCATGGCTGTGATGGTCCACCCGTGGGACATGATGGGCAAGGAGATGATGGAGAAGTATTGGTTGCCGTGGTTGGTTGGTATGCCAGCAGAAACCTCTAGAGCAATTTGC
>CALACF010000359.1 GCA_937890245.1 uncultured Flavobacteriales bacterium | reverse complement strand
AAGGGTGCGTACATCAAGAGTATCTGTATGAGCTCTACGATGTCGGTAGGCATCCAGATTGAAACGAAGACATTCTCTAACCTCTGAAGCGATGACACGTGAAGAAAAGAACCAGGTGATTGAAGAGCTGCAAGGCATTCTCACCGAGAAGAAGGTCATTTACTTGACCGATGCTTCGAATTTGAACTCTGCGGACACAACACGTCTCCGCGGCGAGTGCTACAAGAAGGACATCAAAATGCGCGTGGTGAAGAACACCTTGCTTCGCATTGCGATGGACCGCGTCGAAGACCGAGATTTCTCGGAGCTCTACGACGTGATGTCTGGCCAGACCGCGTTGATGGTCGGTGAAGTGGGCAATATGCCTGCCAAGCTGATCAAGGAATTCCGCAGATCAAATGACCGCCCACTGCTCAAAGGAGCGTTCGTGGCAGAATCGGTGTTCGTCGGTGACGATCAGCTAACTGCCCTGAGCGAACTCAAGAGCAAGGACGAGCTCATCGGCGATATCATTGGCCTCCTCCAGTCGCCAATGTCAAACGTTTTGGGCGCATTGCAATCAGGTGGAAACACCGTTTCAGGACTGGTCAAAGCACTTTCAGAAAGGAAAGAGTGACTTTGACAACCGAATCAATTTTTTGAATAACCCCCCCCCTAAATTTATATCCCCATGGCTGATTTGAAAGCAGTGGCAGAAGAGTTGGTAAACCTCACAGTAAAAGAGGTGAACGAACTTGCAGCAATCCTTAAAGACGAACACGGTATCGAGCCAGCAGCTGCGGCTGTTGCTGTCGCAGGCCCCGCCTCAGGCGGTGCTGACGGCGGTGATGAGCAGACGGAATTCGACGTGATCCTCAAAGCCGCAGGCGCTTCTAAGCTCGCGGTCGTGAAACTCGTGAAAGAGTTGACCGGCCAAGGTCTGAAGGAAGCCAAAGGCATCGTTGACTCGGCACCCGCTCCGATCAAGGAGGGCGTGTCGAAAGACGAAGCAGAAGCACTCAAGACGCAACTTGAGGAAGCCGGCGCTGAAGTTGAAGTCAAATAAGACTTTAACTCGCTGAAAACCATTAGGTCAGGTCGGGCGTAGGTCCCGATCTGACCTTCTTATTCTCACCGGCGTCTGCCGGAGAGACTTCCATCACCTACACCCTTGCGGTTTGTACAACTTCCCAACGCCTCCCTGTAGCATGTTGACTCCCCAGCATCTGAAGCGCCATAGCTTCGCAACGACCTCTCCTGAAATCGCCTACCCAGATTTCCTCGAGATCCAACTCCGCTCATTCCGTGAGTTCTTCCAGCTTGAAACCAAGCCAGAAGACCGCGAAAGCGAAGGCCTTTTTAAGGTGTTCAATGAGAACTTTCCAATCACGGACACGCGCAATCAGTTCGTGCTGGAGTTCCTCGATTACTACATTGACCCGCCGCGGTACAGCATGCACGAGTGCATCGCACGAGGTCTGACTTACAGCGTGCCGCTTAAGGCCAAGCTGAAGCTCTACTGTACGGACCCCGAACACGAGGACTTTGAGACCATCGTCCAGGACGTTTACCTGGGCACGATTCCATACATGACGCCCAGCGGATCATTCGTGGTCAACGGCGCTGAGAGGATCATCGTAAACCAGCTTCACCGCTCACCAGGTGTGTTTTTCGGCCAGAGCCGTCACGCCAACGGTACCAAACTGTACTCAGCACGGATTATCCCGTTCCGCGGTTCGTGGATTGAGTTTGCAACAGACATTAATTCGGTGATGTATGCCTACATCGACCGAAAGAAAAAGTTGCCTGTGACTACGTTGCTTCGTGCCATTGGGTATGAAACTGACAAGGACATCCTCGGTATTTTCGACTTGGCTGAAGAGGTCAAAGTGAGCAAGGCAGGTTTGAAGCGCGTATTGGGTCGCCGATTGGCAGCCCGTGTGCTGAAGACGTGGATTGAGGATTTCGTAGATGAAGACACTGGTGAGGTCGTGTCGATTGAGCGGAATGAGCTGGTGCTCGACCGTGAGACTGTGCTTGAGAAGGAGCATGTCAAACTCATCATGGACTCGAACTCGAAGACGATCATCCTGCACAAGAAGGATGTGAACCAAGCCGAGTACTCTATCATTTACAACACGCTGCAGAAGGATGCGTCGAACTCTGAGAAAGAGGCCGTCGAGTATATCTACCGTCAACTGCGTAATGCTGAGCCGCCCGATTTGGATACTGCCCGCGGCGTGATTGACAAGCTGTTCTTCTCTGAGCAGCGCTACGACTTGGGTGAAGTTGGACGATTCCGGATCAACCGAAAG
>CALACF010000358.1 GCA_937890245.1 uncultured Flavobacteriales bacterium | reverse complement strand
GGGATTCGATATCCAACCACGGACATGATTACGCTGATTCAGGGGGCCCGCGTAGTTAACGAAGGGAGAGTGGAAGTGGCTGATGTAATGATCGAAGGCGACCGCATCTTGTCGGTTGGCGCTTCGTTGCAGTCTTCAGGCATTTGGGGGGCCGACATGGGGGGCATTCAAACGCCTCGGGTCGACATCGTGGTGGACGGCCGCGGGATGTTGTTGCTGCCGGGTTTGATCGACGACCAAGTTCATTTTCGCGAGCCGGGCTTGACGCACAAGGCCGACATCGCCAGCGAGTCGCGGGCTGCCGTTGCAGGCGGCATCACCTCATTTATGGAGATGCCGAACACCGTGCCGCAAGCCACAACGCAAGACGAGCTGCAGAAGAAGTACGACCGGGCTGCTGAAGTGTCGCCGGCCAACTACAGCTTCTTCATGGGCGCGACCAACTCGAATCTCGAGGACGTGCTGAAAACAGATCCGCGCAATGTGTGCGGGGTGAAAGTATTCATGGGCTCTTCAACAGGCGACATGCTCGTGGACAATGAAGTCACGCTTGAAGGCCTGTTCAAGGAATGCCCGATGCTGATCGCCTCGCATTGCGAGGACGAGCCAATGATCCAAGCGGGCATGGCGGCTGCGCGGGCCAAGTATGGTGAGGACGTCCCAATCGAACAGCACCCGCTGATTCGGAGTGCGGAGGCCTGCTACAAAAGCTCGAGCATGGCGGCCGAGCTGGCGGCTAAGACTGGCGCCAGGTTGCATATTTTACACATTTCAACCGCGCGAGAGTTGTCGATTTTCGACGGGAGCAAGCCCCTCAAAGACAAGCGCATCACGGCCGAAGCGTGCGTGCATCATTTGTGGTTCACCGATGCAGACTACGCCAAGCGTGGATCGCGCATCAAATGGAATCCTGCCGTCAAGACCACAGAAGATCGGGCGGCATTGCGCGAGGCGTTGAGCGATGGGCGCATCGATGTGTTGGCCACAGACCACGCACCGCATACTGCACAAGAGAAAGCGGGTACGTATTTTAACGCGCCCAGCGGAGGGCCTCTCGTGCAGCACGCCCTGCCAGCCTTGCTCGAAGGCGTGCGGGAAGGTTGGCTCGCGCTCACAGACATCCCTCGGCTGACTGCCCACCGGGTGGCCGAACTGTTTGATATTCAAGACCGGGGGTACATCCGACCAGGCTACAAGGCCGACTTGGTGTTGGTCAACCCCGACAGCGCGTGGATCGTCTCGAAGGAGAACATCCTGTATAAATGTGCTTGGTCGCCCTTTGAAGGCGATGAATTTCAGGCGCGCGTCGTCGGTACTTGGGTCAATGGCGTACACGTCTATGACGGGAAAACGGTGGCCGATATAGCCGCCGGTGAGCGCTTAACCTTCGAGCGGTGAAAGGGCGGGTAATTTTGGCTGTGGCCGCTTGGCTGGTTGTGGGCTCAGGCTGCGCGGATCGCGTGGAGCAGCCACCCCTTGAGCGCGAGACGTTCGTCCGTGTCTACGCCGAAATCCAATTACTCGAAGCCGCCCACCGGCAGCGCATGTTACGGGCGCCACAAGACCAGAATTTTAAGGCGTTGCGCGACAGTGCGCTCGGTAAATTTGGGGTAAGCGACTCGGCCTTTGTACAGACCTACCGGTTCTGGTATTCAAGGCCGGACGCTCTGTCTGGAGTTCTCGACGAAGTAATCGCTGCGGTGGATTCACTCGAGGTAGAGGCCGATCAGCGCGAAAAGAATCGGGGAAATCCGTCAGAATAGCCCGGCCCGGGTACCTGTTATCCAGGAAAGAGTCGTGCCGTTTCGGCGACCGCATCCTTCATGGGCCTGAACCGGAAATCTGGCAGCACTGCGGCCAATTTTTCTGTGCTGTAGTAGACCGAGGTGGTCGCCGTCTGCATCAAGTCGCGCGTCAGCAGTGCTTTCGTTCCCGTGAGGCGAGACCAGATCTCGAGAGGACGCCAAGCAAGGCTGAGGAGCCAGACAGGGGGCGACTTTGTCGGAGGCTGAAGATTGAGCGCGAGCGCGATGCCGCCCAGGACTTCTCCGAATGAATGCGTGCCTTCCGATAGAATGAAACGTTCGCCCCAAATTCCAGGCCGATCAGCGACTGCCGCATCGAGCAGCTCGCCTGCCGCTGTTGCAATATCAGTGGCTGCAACAAATCCACTGGCGCCGGGAG
>CALACF010000357.1 GCA_937890245.1 uncultured Flavobacteriales bacterium | reverse complement strand
TTGGCTGATTATTGCACACACGTTACACTTACTTATGACAAACCGGCTCGATACTCCTATCCGGCAAGTTACGTTATATTAAGCTATCACTTCTCATTGTAGGGTCGCCTGATGACAACGAGGGTCGGCGTTGTAACATTTATAGGGACGATACTACTTTGGGTAATGTCTCCAAACATCCGAGCTGAAGCCTATGGCGCTGACTGGTATGGAGAGCTCCAACTTTCATTATGAGTGCAAGTGTTCAAATTGGAAACTGATTGCATGCCATCAGTGGAATCATCGGTGCATCAATTACCTAACGGTTGGCCTTTGGACCGCAGGCGGGAAAGAAGGTGCTGACGTTGCAGGCTGGGCGCGTCCAGTGTTTTTTGCCCTTACCAAAGGCGTTGATTTTGGCTCCAATGTACAGATTTTCAGGCATCACGCGGCCCAATAACGCCTCTGTTCGACCGTTTGCGTAGTCTCGGACGGTATCGATCTCACACTTCCCATCGGCAAGATTGCATTTCACGACCTCGTGGTTGGCGAAATACACGAGTTGTTCTCTAGCGGCGTTGTATTGGTTTGGCTCGCGGTCATTTCGCCTCCGTATCGTTTTCGCGTTTGCGCAGTTTAGCCAGGGCGTTGGCTGGAAAGTGGTCCTCTACCATACTGTTGTCGATGGTCAGGCCATGGAGGCCCACCTCACCGCGATGGTGGAACATCTCGCCAAAGTCCAGATACCACTTCATCTCTGCAACGTTGCCGCTGGGGTCGTTACAGAGCAGCGACATGCAGGTGTCGGGATCCGTCGGGAACAGAGAGTTGTACGCGTTGAGTAGATCAATGGCCGGGGCATGCCCCCAACGGGACAGGGCCATGCCTACATCTCTTGGCATCTTGTGGTGCTCCATGCATACCTTCACCGCGTCGCGCATCCGAGAGTAACTCTCAAACCCAGTGTTGATGCCATAGTGCGGAACGGGCACCAAGTCCTTGTTCCCACCCATGTCGTGAGAACCATCGTCCCCGCTCAAGGCGCCGTATGCCTCACCAGAGGAGCGACAAACGAGAAAGTGCCCCTCCATCTCATATTCCAGCTGCACGGTACGGCGCGACGCGTCCACGGTCTGGCCGCAACGGGTCCAACCAATCACATTCTCGTAGTAGTTTTTGTGCATCTCCAGGGGGTCAGCGTTGTGGAAGAACTCCTCGAGCCAGGCATCGCGCTGCTTGCGTTGGCCCAGCTTCACGTATTTTCCTGTATCGCTCATGACAGGACAGTTTCGCAGTCCCTCTTCAGCCTTCGCCCGGGCTGCGGCCAGGGCGGGCTCATCGGGAAAGGACACGGACATATACTGGCCATAGACAAAGGGGGTCGCTGGAAATCGCTTGGTGTAGGCTTCGCCTTCCAGGGTGCACACAAAAAAGATGCAAGGGTAGCCGTCTGGATCCCGAAGCACGATGGCCTCTCGGATCAAATCGCCCCCAAACAGCCCCTGTACATCGCCCAGCGGTGCCCACCTCACCCGGCCATCGGGGTCCTTTTCGGCGATTCGGGCCATCTGTTTGGCATAAAATCCAGGTTCAAGAATCACACCATGGAAGGGAAACGCGATGTCAGCGAAGGTCAGCGGTCCATCGTGGGCCAAATCGTCGTCTACGCCAGGAATCTCGTGAAAGCGCTGGGTCAACAAGATTTTCATCTCGGCGGTACCAGACATAGAGATCGGTGGCGCTGGTTGTGGCGCATCTCGCAGCACCTTCGGGCAGTTCTGGTATCTAGACCAGGCCCCGTGGCCAATGGCGCCCGCCGGCAGCACCTCCTCATGGAATACAATAAACGACGCAAACGCTCCAAAAGAGGCCCAGGAGGAGCCGTATGCATTTTCCTCGGTCCCCGCATGGGCACGATCAACCGTCTTGTATAGTGGCCACCCCAGCACGTTGTTGTAAAAGCGCACGCAAGCCCGCACGTCGTGGGCCTTTATGGCCATGTGACAGGTGGCGAAGCCCAGATCATTTGGTTGACAGCCGAACGAATGGAGAAAGCTCGCAACCTGCCCAAAACCATCCTGAGAGGCCGCATCTTCGGAGTGCATCCCCAGCACTTTTGCAAAGAGTGACAGCGCCTCCGACCGGTCGAGGGTGTTGTTTCCGTCCGCGTCCACCTCGGCAATCAGGCTGGTCGCCTTCTCTAAGGTAAGCTCGATGCCCTCAGTTGCATATCCGGTGACGATCTCCTCTGGAGTAATAACACCATCGTTGTCGGCATCAAAGACAGCGAGAAGCTTGTCAATACGTTGATTTTGGTTCAACTCCTCGTCGTCGGATATCCACCGAAGCTTGATAATAAAGCCAGCGCCAACGGCGAGCAGGGCCTTGGCCATCTTGTCCAGGGAGGCCTCCCACAAGCGGCCATTCCCAATCACGTCGTGGGCCGGAGCGATAGCAAGTCCGCCGATGGCCGGATCCGCTTGACGGCTCACCTCGGCAACCAACGACCAGCACTTGTTGATGTGCGCCAACGCATTGGCCTCGCTGACGTTCGACAGGTTGGTGGGCTGTCGCTCTTCCTCCCCCGTGGTCGCCACGGCATAATCGTAAGAGATCAGGAACGTGGTGCCGCGGTGCTCCAGATCATTGTCGAAGAGCAGTTTGCGAAGAGCGTTGCCGTCGAGCCCCTTCCCGATGGGCACCATGGTGGGAACCGCCGGCATGATTTTGCGGTTTGAAAGGCGTAAAAGCGCATTAAATACGATCTCGGGGGTGGCGAAGGTATTCAGGTGGCGTGTATATGACTCGTGCAGAGACCGCATGATGTCGTCCAGATCCCACTCCGCTGTCTGGTCGAGCATGTCGAGGGCCTTGGTGACAACCGAAATTCCCTCCATATTCCTAGCGCCCATGTGTTGATCCCACCCACGGGGGATGTAGGCTTCGAGCACATCGGTGGTGAATCCCTCGGGCGGATTCACCCAATCGATGGAGCGCATACATGCTGCCAGGCTGGGAAACGGCCGCTGCAACTCTTTCGAGGCGGTCAGGCCGAATCGCAGCATACCCCTTGACCGACCGCAGGAATCCTTATCTTGAATGGCCTGAAAAAGCGTCTCCACGGATTGCTGCCACAGGGCACCGTACTCAATCGGATGCACGTCGGACATCACAATTTCGCGGTCCTTTTCCAGTGGACCCACAACCAGGGCAAAGTGTCCCCCACCCTTGGGTTTGTTGTGGGCGATTCCCGTGTGAAAATTGAGCACACATACATCGTCGCTTCCCGCCGAACCATCCATGAGGCACGCGGCCCAAAGGTGCTCCGCAGTGACGCCGCTGTCGAAGTCAAAGTGATAGCA
>CALACF010000356.1 GCA_937890245.1 uncultured Flavobacteriales bacterium | reverse complement strand
GTACGTGATTTCCGCTTCGACGTGCATGGGAAGCTCAGCGGAAATCGGACGCTCTTCCTCCGCGTGATACATAATCTTACAGTGGATTCCATCCTTCAAAAACCGAGGCGAATCTATCAGATGCTCCTCCAAACTGATCTGCTCAAAGTTCTCTGTATTCATAAAGTGGAACCCTATGTCATCCTTGTACAAGAACTGGTGCTCGCGAGTCTCAATACGCACAGTTTCAATTTTATGCCCCGCATTAAATGTATTGTCTACCACCTTGCCACTCTCGACATTCTTCAACTTAGTACGCACAAATGCCGGGCCCTTTCCCGGCTTAACATGAAGAAATTCGACCACTTTCCAAAGGCCATTGTTGTGCTTGATGCACAGGCCATTTTTGATGTCAGAAGTATTTGCCATGTCTTGAGCAGTAAAGCGCGCGGTGTCATTTGCGATGTGTCGCGCCGGGCGAATATAGGTTTTGCGCGCTGTGCGCCCATTCATCTGCTCGCTTTTGATGCCAATTTCACAGTCAGCTGAATCCGCACTGCGTGCCGCGGCGCGTTCCCGCTGTATCGCCAGGCAATATTCAAGGTCGTCCGACTCCGCTCAGGCTTGTACCTAACCGACAATGCGGCCAACACATCATGGCCATACAGTGCACGGCCCACCGTACCAGCAAAGCCGGACACATAATTTGGTGGCGCGTCCGGATTCCCGCCTCCACTGTAGCCTTCAATCCGCAGGCGCAGTGTCGGCATTTTCATGGTCCACCGCAGCCCCGCCATCCAGCCCACCGGATCAAATGCCCCCGGATCGGTTGGCGCTGTCGGATCGGCTGGCGCTGTCGGATCGGCAGCAACGCCCAGGTCGCCCTCGTCCCAAGAAAGTCCACCCATACCCTCAACATATCCAAACTCCAAATCATGCCGCGCCTTGAAACGAAGCCAGCCCGATGGCCGAAGCGAGCGAGAACTGCTGACACTCCCCTGCAACTCCCACGGCTTCATCGCCAACTTGAATCGCCCAGATCCGCCGGCCATTCCCACAGCCCAAGCCTTAGAATCAGCTGCATTTGCTGCCTGCCGAAACCAACGCCATTGCGCCCACCCACTTGTGCCTCCCGTTCCCGATGGGCCCCGTGTCGCCCGCCACTCGACCCCCCAACGGGACGACCAACCGGCCTGCTGAAACGCTGGCACCGCGCCGCCATCCCACTGCAAGTAGAGCGCCGGGTCCGCCGGATCATGGCGCTCAATGCGGGCAAAGAAATCCGTCCCGCGGCCCAGCGATAGCACGGCCGAAACCGCCGCCTTGAAGCCCTTCGGGAAGTAGGCTGCTCCGATCCGAGCGCTCAGGTTCTGGCTCACCCACGCCCCCCGCAGGCCAGCCACAAACCCCGCATGCCAATCCGGAACGCCCCACAGCCGCGCGCCCGCGCCCCATTGCAAGCGCCCGCCAGAAGTCTTGACGCTCCGCCGGCGATCGATGAAGACCTCTGCCACCGATCGCCGGCTCCGCTCCTGCATCGCCTCCGTCGTGACGGGCGCGTCGGCATACCACGACAGCACGGGCGAACCAGGCGCGCTTGCTTCGGCTTCGGCAGTAGAATCGAAGGGAGCTGTGCTATCAAAGGCAGCTGCGCTATCGACAACGGCTGTCCGCATCGGGCGTCGGGCCAGCGAAACGCCGGCGGTCCATTTAGACGGTCCCGCGCCCCATTCAGCGGCGAGCCCGCGCCGGGCCCACGCGCCTCCTACAGCGGTGGTTCCGCGAATGCCGCCCTGCATTCGGTGCACGCCCACAGCTTGATTGAGGCCGTCGAAGGCGCCAACGCTCCAGGTTACGAGGCCATGTCCGAGGCGGGGGGTCCATGAACCCAGGACGAACCGGCCTTCGACTGCGCCAGACCAACGGTATTCGAGGTAGCCACGGAGGTCGGCTCGGTTCAGGCTGAGGCTTTCGCCCGGTCGGCGGCTCCATTTGAGGGAGGCGCGCAGGCGGTTTGATCGGCCATCGAGTCGGAACGACTGGCCCCAGCGCGGGCCCCACCATTTTTCGCGGGCCGATTGGTCAGCTGGCGCGTAATCTATATCGAGGCGCTTTCGGAGGGTGAGCTGCTTGGATGCTGAGCCGGTACCGGTGGATCCGCCTGGCAAATCAGCGTTGACAGCAGACATCCAGCCGCCCGGCATTTGGCGCAAGCAATCCCACGCAGTGCGATCAGCTTGGAGGAGTAAAAACATCTCTTGGGCGGTCTGGATGGGACCTTCCTGAAGCCTTGCATCAATCGACAGGACTTGGTGCCAGGCGGCGCAGCCCGAGCCCCAGATCAGTTGAGCGCCAAAGGTTATGAGCTCGTCCGATATATCTGGGCTGGGCTCGGAGAGGTCTAGCGCCTGGGTTTGGGGGGCGGCCAGGGCGAGTGTACTGGTCAGGGCGAGCGGACCGGCCAGGGCAAGCTCGCCGATCAAGGCGAGGGTTCTGGCCAGGGCGAGGGCCGTTAAAGTCCGCTGTCCCATGATGTGGTCCATTGAGGGTTGCCGCGAGCAGCTGTCCAGCCCCAGCGGGCGGGCGCTGCAGATTGGATGGCCCAGGAGACCGAGAGTGTGCCCCAAGATTTTACGGGGGCGGAAGCGCGGAGGAGCCAGCCCCGCCAAGGGCCCCGCCATTGGATTTGAGCCCTGCGTTCGGTGTGGTCGACCTTGGCGAGGCCCATCGTGGGTGACAGCTGCCCGAAATTTGAGGCGAGGCCAAAGAGCGCGCGCCACGCCCCGGGAAGTTCCGCTTCGTAGAGCGCCTGCCATGCGGCTTGTGGAGGGCGATCAATTTCCAAGGAAGCTGTGCGCAAGGGCAGTACGGCGTGGAAAGCCAAGCGCCGATCCGCATCGTACGATGCGCCGATTGAAAACACACCTCCTCTAAGTGGGCGCGTTCCGAGGCCGGTCCAGCAGCGCAAGCCCGGTGCCAGCACGAGGCCTACGCGCAATTCGAGGCCGGCCGCGCCTCGACCCGACCAGCCTTGCCAAAAGCCCAGGCATTGAAGGTTGGCACGTGAAGAGTCGGTGGCTTGCCATGAGAGTTGGGCTTCGAGCGCAGACCAGTTGGGGACGCCGGCCAGGCCGAAGCCCTGGAGTAGCGCCGCTGTCGTATGGTTTGGCGTGCTGGCTTGGGCGCGACCCTCAGATATTGACAGCGACAAGAGACACTGGATGCAGAATAGTGCGCGTGAAATTCGCCCAAAACATGAAATGTGCCCAACGCGTGAAATGTCCCCCATGCGGCGAAAGTCGAGGCGGGTTTGGCGTGCCCGACATGCGATATGTAGACGTAGGCGTTTCGTTTGTACCCGC
>CALACF010000355.1 GCA_937890245.1 uncultured Flavobacteriales bacterium | reverse complement strand
ACTGGGGCTACGAAATATACTGGGAACTGACACCTGCAGGCAATTTCTGTGGCGGCTCATCCACCATCGCAACAGGCGGCAACAACGCCGTCGGATGCAGTGCGAACAACGTCGGCGCCGGCGGATACGCGAACAACGTAGAAATTACGGAAGGGCCTTGGTGCTTGACCACGGGCGAGGACTACATAATCCATTCACGTGATGGATATGGTGATGGTGGCGCGAGCTATGCCGTGAATGTTGATGGTTACCCCCTTTACGCATTTGAAGCAGATGCCACGAACCAGTCGTTTGAGTTTTCAGCCACAGCGCCACCTGCGGTGGATGCCGGCATTGAACATGTGGATGTCCCTGGATTTGTTTACATGGGAGGGACCGAGCTCAGTGTCGAAATTTCGAATGGGGGTACAACGGCGATTGAATCGTTGACGATCGCATTCCTTCTGGACGGTGTTTTTACAGGAAGCCAGGACCTCTCGGGCTTGAATTTCGCCCCCTTCACGACCTTGGAATTCACCTTATCGGAGCTTTGGTATCCTGCTACAACCGGCACGTACAATGTAAATTTTTGGGTATACAACGTGAATGGCTTGAGTGGCGATGGATTTGCTGACAACAATTACGGTTCTAAGGATGTGGTGGTGATGCCTTCAATCCCGAACATCTTGCCGTCTTATTGGGCTGCATCAAATAGCTTTGACTTCGAGGTGATAGCGGGCGGTTCGGATGATGTCGATGATCCGATGGATCTTGATTTCAATCCCAATGGAGACCTTTGGGTCGTCAATTACGGAACGGAGAGTTCTGGGGGGAGCACGGTAAAGATTACCAGTCCAGGTGAAGCAGGCCAGAACGAGCTCTGGCAGCAAGATGGCAACGCTTGGCATTTCATGTCGTTGCCGTCGGGCATTGCCTGCGGTAACAATGGGAATTTTGCCACTTCGCCATCGGTGTATGATGCCAATCACGATGGTGGTGAACCGTTCACGGGGCCAACGCTGTGGTCCAGTGACCCAGAGATATATGCCCAGCCTTCTGGCGGCAACGGCAGTCACCTCGACATGCTCCACGAGAGCCCCGAAGCCATGGGCATTGCATTCGAAACGGAGAATGCTTACTGGGTCTATGACTCGTACAACCAGGACGTGGTCCGCCACGATTTTCAATCTGATCACGGGCCGGGCAACTCCTACCACGGGGATGGAGAAATTTTGCGCTACCAGGGCATGGGCCTTGAAGCCATCAACACGGAGATTGCCTGTCATCTTGAGCTGGATGAAGCGAGCCAGTGGCTCTACTTCGTAGACGGGGGAAACCAGCGCGTATTGCGCTTAGATATCAACTCAGGAGCGATCGGCGGAGCACCATCCTGGGGGCCGCATGAATCAGTTGCCATGTACAACAAGGTGGTCGGATACGACTGGCAAGAAGTCGTGACCACCGATTTGGTCGAGCCTGCTGGAATTGACATTCTGGGCAATAACATGGTCGTCACAGACCACAGCAATGGCGACATCATTCTTTACGATATCTCCAGCATGCCCGCGGTGGAACTTGGCCGTATTGAAACTGGAGAGGCCGGTATCATGGGCGTGGTCATCGGACCGGATGGCTATATCTGGTATTGCAACAAGCCTTTGAACAAAGTGGTCCGCGTCAATCCTAGCAGCGTGATCATCGATGTTGCGGAGGCCATGCCTTCTGATTTGGCGCTTTCAATTTACCCGAATCCGACTTCATCAACGTTGATCGTGGAGCATCCCAATGGCGTTTCGCTGGGCAGCTTGCAAATTCTCGATAAAGACGGCCGGATTTTGCAAAACTTGACGGTTCAAGGTGCTTCAAAGAGCATTGATGTGAGCGGCTTGGCAGCGGGTGTGTATTTCTTGAAGTACGGCGACTCGACCCAGGGATTCCTGGTAGACTAGGTGTTAGTCAGTCAGTGAAGCGGCAACCAGAACGCAACTGCAAAGCCGATGACGAGCGTAATTTTTGCTGCGTAGTCCGCCCATTTGATTTTGGTTGAGCTGCACAGTAAAAATGCGGTGGTGGCCATTGCAAGCCCCGGAAGCACCAAGGCGATGCTGGCGGCCAGCGACACATGGTCTCCGATACTGTTCAGCCAGTATCCAGCCGCTGCAGCATAAAGAACTGTTACGATTAGCTGGACAAACCGGGCGACTTTTTTGCTGCGCTCGGCGCCCCATTTTACGGCCATGGTTCGGTGTCCGGCGGCTTGATCGCCTGGAATGTCTATGATGTCCTTGATGATTTCTCGCACCCAGGATACGGCGAAGGCCATGACGCCGAAGGCGGTGGCCCATTGTAAAAGTTCCGAGCGTTCAGTTCGGGCGAGCGCTGTCAACGATTCGCTGCCGCCGAGCTCTGGCAATACCGCCCAAAGTGGCACAAGCCCGGTGAGAAGGGCAACCAGCACGTTGCCCCAGACAAATTTCCCCTTCAGCGCAGAGCTGTACCACCAGAGCAGCGCCCCAATGACGGCGGCCAGCACGGCCACGGTCCAATCTCCGATGCGCATTGAAAGATCGCATGCCAGAGCCATCGCAGCGAGTGAAAGTGTAGCGTGGGCTTTGATCAGGTCGCGCCGCGGAACGCTCCGGCCAATCGCCCCGCGCTCCGGGTGATTGATCCGGTCTTCTTTGATGTCGAAGTAATCGTTGATGAGGTTGCCTGCAGCCATCAAAAGGAGCATCACACCGACCGACTCTGCAAAGACCCAGCCCGAAGCCGAGAGCTCACCTCCGAGCAGGCGGTGGTTAAGCCCGTAGCGCATCGAGACCATGGCCAGCGCGGCGATTAGCAAGTTGAGGGGGCGCGTGATCTGTAGCAGCCCAGTTATTTCACGGTGGTTAATCATAATTCAGCGTAGGGCAAGCTAGCGATGCGAGGCGGCATCGATCAGTTCGGTTTTTCCCAGAACCGTGCGGGCGTAGTTGAATCCGGGATGGATGGCGTAAGCGCCAGCGTCGCCGGTGGTGTTCATGGCGAGGTAGCCGACCTGCAAGTTGTCGACCGGCATGCGGTTGATGATGCGGTTGACGGCTTCTTCACAGGCTTCTTGTGGCGAGCGCCCACCCCGCATCAATTCGACGACTAGAAATGACCCCACAGTTCGCATGACGGCTTCGCCCAGGCCGGTGGCTGTGGCGCCGCCGACCTCGTTGTCGACGAAGAGGCCTGATCCGATGATGGGGCTGTCGCCGACGCGGCCGCGAAGCTTGAAGGCGAGCCCGCTCGTGGTACAGGCGCCCGCCATCCGACCCTCAGTGTCTTGGGCTAGCATCCCGATCGTGTCGTGATTTTCGATGTTGATGATGGGC
>CALACF010000354.1 GCA_937890245.1 uncultured Flavobacteriales bacterium | reverse complement strand
GCATGGACAGCCTGATGGAGAAAACGGTGATGGACGATGGCGAGCAGTATGCCGAAGAGCTGGATGCAGGTTCGGAGCATAAGGTGGATCGCAAGCGCAAAGACATGGTGGACCAGCACCATGCCTGGAAAAAAAAAGCGTTTAAAGGTCAGCCCGGCAGCCGCATCAAAAGGTATGATGATCAGGAGGACGAACACCAGATAAGAGGCCGCTTTCTGAGCAACCACACGCACTTCAGCCCCACCGACCCCGATGCCAAAATCAGCGTAAAACCGGGCAAGGCGCGTCAGTTGAACTATCACTGCCAATTATCAGTAGATGATGGCGACCACGTGATCACAGGCGCCATGGCCCAGACGGCCGACCTGCGCGACAGTCAGGCACTACCCGCTTTGGTCGACCACACATTGGAGAACCTGCAAGCGCACGGAATGGAAGTGGAACAGGTGCTTGCCGATACAGGCTACAGCAGCGGAACGGCATTGAAGCACTGTGAGGCACGTGGGCTGGAGGCCTACATCCCCAACTTCGGCAAGTACAAGGCCGAGCGCGAAGGTTTTATTTACAACGCAGAAGAAGACCGTTACGAATGCCAGCGCGGCAACCGCGCCCACCTGCCCTTTAAGCGCGAAGTGACCAATGCCAAAGGCAACGTGGCACGAGCGTTCCGCAGTAGCAGCAAGGACTGCAAGCACTGTCCATTGAGAAGCGAATGCGTGGGAAAGACAGGCTTCAAGGTGATCACTGAAAGTATTGACAAACCCTATTACGATGCCATGCACCAGCGGCTACAAAGCAAGTATGCCAAACGGCTGATGAAGAGACGAAGCAGCACGGTAGAACCAGTGCTGGGCACGCTTGTAAACTTCACCAGCATGCGCAGGGTAAACACCCGTGGGCTTGCCGGTGCCAACAAGCATGTACTCATGGCAGCGCTCACTTACAACCTCAAAAAGTTTATGAAAAAACCATGGAACAACCGCAAGGTGGTCTGCCTGTCGATGCAGATTCCGCAGATAAACCTTGGCAGAGGTCTTTCGGCCTTTTTTGGCCTGATTAAAAGGCGCTCAGAGCACCATTTTCGGCCAAATTGGGCTTTCTGAGTGATCAGAAACCAAAACGCTGGAACAGAAAGAGACCTGTAGAAAGGAGCTCAGAATCCTTGTTCAGTGTTTTTTGGGAGGGGTTGCGCATCAGTCACGGGTGTTGGGTGTAGTATTTTCATTCCACAAGCGGGGTTTTGAATTCAATCCACATCGTCAAAGCTCTTTCGGTTTCAAATAGCCACGGTTCGTAGGAACTTTCAACAAATTCAATGGATACTGTGTCGTCAATTTTGTGCTGAATTCGGTCGTGAGACTTTGCCTTTAATTCTTGTCCGCCTACTGCGCACGTTCCAAAAATGTAGTACGGAACTACGTACAAATGGTGGTCGTCATAGTCGTGAGGCATCAGTTCATCCATTCCAATTCCTACAGCTTTTAGCAAGTCAATTCCTAATTTGCTGTCGAGACCGTTGAGAGATTGTCGAACGATTTCAATCTTGCTAACGTAATTTTTACAGTCTTTGCAGTCGCAGATAAAAGTGTCAGCTTTCTCGTAAAACTCGGTGGTTTTCGAGACGTCAATTTCAAGATGAATTGTGCCGATGTCTACTACGTCCATAATATTACACCCAACGTTTTACAACTATGAAAAT
>CALACF010000353.1 GCA_937890245.1 uncultured Flavobacteriales bacterium | reverse complement strand
TCATGAGATTGGCAATCAACATGGTGAGCGCTACTTTCTCCTCACCTTCGGGAAATTCGATGGCCTTGGCGATCAAATCCTCGACGATGTGGCCGTAAAAATTCTGGGCCATCGGCTTGTGGGGATACGTCAAGCGCGCTGGCCCATCGTCAAAAGCAGGCTTTTCCGGCGCTGGGAATGGCGCCTCGATATCGAGCTCATAACCTGCCAAAACGTGCAGATGACCCCACAATTTCTCATCGTGGTCTGTCATCTCAGAATCGCCGGGCACCAAGGTGCGCATCACGCTGACGACAGCCTTTGCGCATTTGCTGCGCTCCTCCTTGTCTTCCAATGTCTTACAGTGAAAAACCATCTCTTGAACCGCACGCCCGTACTCGGGAATAATGAGTTCTGGACGCTGGCTGTTGTAGGTGATCCCCTCGAGGGATTTAGATTCCGCCATCATAATTTTATGCTATTTATTTGCGCTTTTAGCGCGGTGTTGTTGCGCCTCTGCGCTTGTCGTGCGGGCCGTGCTCGCGGTGTCAACGCTTCTTGAACTCGGCGTTTTGGTTGCCGTAATTCAGGAAGTAGGTCCCCTTGGGGACGAGTCGAAGGTCAATAATATTGTTCTCGCCCCGGACCACCGTGGTGCCGTAGGCGTCGATGACCTCAAAGTGGGTCATTTCCGAGAAGCGAAGTTCTTGGGATTTTCGTTCATATGCAAATGTTACGGCCTCGGCTTCACGAATGAATGAAGTTTCGCGCGATTCCACTCGACCACCGTCGAGATCTGTCTGCACAACACGGTAGCGATTCAAGCCGGGGATGTGCCGAACCTGGGTGCTGTAAATATACATTTCCTCCATGCCAATTCCGTACACCCGATCGACTTCAACCCATCGCCCCCACTTGTATTGCTGGACGGAATAAGGGAGCGCACCGGCTTCATTTGAGACCTTCCAAGCGAGCTTGCCCTTGTCGTCAACAATGATAGATTGCAGGTTGAAATTGGCCTCGGGACGCATCGCGTCCATATTGAGAATGCGCGGACGACAACCCTGCCGATGGGCGAGCTGAACGATGATATTGCGGCCGATTTCCAAGTCGAGCGCGTCCAAATCGATCTCAAAAGCGTGAGAATTCACCTCGTCGGTGGTCACCATGCCGTTTACGCGGACCTCGTAACAGCAGAAACCGACGCCATCGTCGCCCACCTCGTTGACCACATAGAGGTCCTCTCCTTGGTAAATCCCACTGAGTTCGAGCTGCTGAGCGCGTGCTATATGGCTGGAAAACAAACTGAAGAAAATGCCGAGCGCGAGGACGGACACGGGGATGCGGGGATGCGGGGTGGAGATTTGAATCATAACCATCAATTGGCCCTCCAAAGTAAGTCAATCCGCCGGCCATCTGGAAATTCGGCGACTATCTTGCCCCCGTGTCACGCAGAAGAATTCGATTGTTGATCTTGACCGGGCTGCTGTCCATCGGCGGCACCTTGGTTTTACAGCTGCTTTGGGTGCGACAGGCCTACGATTTGAACGAGCGTCAATTCAACGACCGTGTGGTGGTGGCCTTGACGGAAGTCGTCGAAGAAATCCAATGGATGCGTGGAGATTCAGCGGTGGTCGATCCGGTTGTTCAGTTGGCCTCCAACTACTTCGTCGCCAACATCAACGACACGCTCCACCCCTTCTTGCTCGAGACGCTGCTCGAGCACGCTTTTGCCGCAGTGAACCTCGACCAGCCCATCGAGTACGGCATCTTCGATTGTTTCAGCGATAGCATTGTCTACGGGGGGCGGCTCGGAGCCGATGTCGTGGTTGCAGGAGGCCCATCCAAAGCGGCACTCCCTAGATTTGACCGGGACGGCCACTACTTCGGGATCCTCTTTCCAGAAAAGACAGCCGGGATTGTGATGTCGCTCAAGCGTTGGCTGCTGGCGTCGATACTACAGCTGCTCGTGTTGGGCGCGTTTGTTTACGCGGTGGTGCTCGTCTTGCGTCAAAAGCGGCTCTCGGAGGTGCGCGACGACTTCATCGCCAACATGACCCACGAGTTCAAGACGCCGATTGCCACGATTGAAGCGGCCGTTCGACTGCTCGAGCGTGATGAAGTGGATGGCGATGCGTCGATGCGGGCGAAGTACCGGGACTTGATCGGGGGTGAAAACCAGCGGATGCGGCGCCAGGTAGACCGCGTCATGGAGATCGCCACGCTTGATGGCGGCGGAAATTCCGATCTGAAGCTGGAGCGCCTCGACCTGGTTGACATCGTGCGCGACGCGGTGGGAGCCACCGAGATTTTTGCTCGTGATGCAGAAGGTGAGATCCGCTTTGATTGCAAGGTGGCCGACGCGCCGGTGATGGCCGACCGCGTTCACCTGACCAACGTCCTGTGCAATTTGCTGGACAACGCGGTGCGGTATGCCGAAAAATCTCCGCGTATCGCAGTTGAGTTGCACAGTAAAAATGGCCCGGGAGAGCAGGGCGTTTGGTCTGTGGTGGTTCGCGACAACGGCATCGGCATCCCCACCGAACATCTGGGCCGCATCTTCGACCGATTTTTCAGGGTTCCGACCGGTGACCGGCACGATGTGAAGGGCTTTGGATTGGGATTGCACTACGTAAAGAGCATGGTCGAGGCGCACGGCGGGACGATCCGGTGCGAGAGCAAGCCGGGGTTCGGCAGCACGTTTACTGTAAAGCTTCAAAAAGCACCGGACGCATGAAGCCGCATGTACTGCTCGTGGAAGACGACCCGGCGCTGGGACTCGTGTTGATGGACCTACTGAAAATTGAGGGCTTCAAGGTCGAGTTGATCCGCAATGGGCGCGAGGCGCTGACGACCTTTGCCGGCAACTGTTTTGATCTGGGGCTTTTCGATGTGATGCTGCCCGGCATCAGTGGGATCGAGCTGACGACGGAACTTCGAAAAACGGCGCCTGGCTTTCCCATCATTTTACTGACGGCAAAGAGCCAGACGGCCGACCGGGTACGCGGGCTGAAAGCGGGTGCCGACGACTACATCACCAAGCCATTCGACAGCGAGGAGCTCGTGCTGCGTTTGCGCGGATTGCTCAAGCGGAGCGGCGGCTCGAATCTCGATGGAAGTGGCGCTCCAAATGCTCAGAGCGACCTACAAATCGGCGCATTCACTCTGGACACGCGGGGCTTGATGTTGACCGGGCCCGAAGGCGAGCACCAACTCACGCGAAAGGAAGGCGACCTCCTGAGGCTTTTGATGCAGCGCGCTGGGCAGACGACTGAACGGGAAGTGATCGCCGGATTGGTCTGGGGGCGCGAAGGCTATCTCGTGGGCCGGAGCATGGACGTGTACATGACCCGCTTGCGGAAGTACTTAAAATCCGACCCGAGCGTTGTGCTGCGAAGCGTCACAGGCGTAGGTTTCCGCCTCGAACAACTGACAACATGAAGCACCCACAGCCCTTTTTACTGAAGATGCTCACCTCGAAGACGCTTGCCTTGAAGACGTTTGCCGGCCTCAGCCTGTGCATGGTTTTTTCTATGACAGCCTCTGCACAAATCGAGACGGGCGGGAAATACGACTTGGTAACATTTGGCATCGGTGCTTCAACGCTGGGACTGCCCATTTTTGCCTGCATCGAACAGACCTACGATGACAGCAAATCGTACGGGGCGCTGGTTTCTTATAGGCGCTATAACGAGGCTTGGCAAGTGGGACAATGGCAGCATGACTATCTGGGGCTGGGTGCACGAGGCGACCAACACTTTGACATCGACGTGGAGGGATTGGACTTGTTTGCCGGGCTGAATGTCGGCTGGTATTTGCACAGCTGGAAACAGACGGGTGGCACCACAACGGGATCGCCGGACTATGGCGGAAACAACACGGGCGGCCTGGGATTTGGCGGGCAAATCGGCGGCCGTTACATATGGAAAGATTTCAATTTTTTCCTCCAACTGGGTGGAGGGAGCGTGGCCTCTGGCGCGTTGTTTGGCCTCAGCTACCACTTGTGATGATCGCTCGAAATTCAATCGGCCGCGCAGCCATTTCCTCTCTGCTTCTCTTGACCCTTTGTGGGCTTCAATTGGGCTTGAAAGGCCAATCAAACGGAGGCATCGAGTCCATTCGGGCTGCCCACATCACCATCGAAACTGGGATGCACGCGCCCTGGGGCGACCTCGCAGACCGCTACGGAATCAGCAACGTGGTGGGCGCGACGTTCCGGGTGAAAACGGCGGGGCGCTGGCTCACGGGCTTCGGCGCGCGCTTCCTCACCGGATCGGAGGTTCGGCAGCCCGGTCTTCTACAAAACCTCAAGACGGAGGACGGCTACGTGATCGACAATGAGGGGCGCATTGCCAGACTCACAGCCCAACAGCGCGGCACCCTGATCACAGCAAGTGTCGGCCGCCTCTTCCCCACCGACCCCGGGAACCCGAACACAGGGATTGCCTTGGAACTCGCAGGCGGCTTCTGGTCGCACAAGATCCACTTCCAAAATCGGGGCAACCGCATCACACAACTCGAGGCGCCGTACCTCGAGGGCTACGATCGCTTGGCACGGGGCTGGACCTTGTGCCCGCGCGTGGGGTATTGGCATATGGACCCACGGGGGCGGGTGAATTTCAACGTCGGTCTCGAATGTTACGTTGGGCGCATGACGCCGCAACGCGATTGGAACGCGGACACGATGGATGCCGACACCGAGACACGAACGGACGGCCTGTTCGGAATTTTCGCTGGGTGGGTGATTCACTTGCGGCCGCGGCCGACTGACGAATTGTTCTACGACTGAGCTGATTTACAATCGAGTATGTCAATCCTGCACGCCATCGCCATGCACTTGTTCGCTTTCGGGCTGCAGCTCGCCGGCGCGCTGGGACACGACAAGGCGCGGCGAGCTAGCCTTGGACGCAGGGGTTGGCAAAGGCGGCTCGTAGCGGCTGCGGCCAACCGTCCGGGCCCTTGGCTGCACGTACACTGCGCTTCGTTGGGCGAATACGAGCAGGCAGCGCCCGTTATTTCGGCCCTGCGAAAAGCTTGGCCCGGCCACGCGGTGCTGCTGACCTTTTTCTCACCCTCGGGCCGTGAAGCTTGCCCACCTGATGCGGCAGACCACATCGACTACTTGCCCATCGACACACCACAGAACGCCCAGAAATTTGCGGCGGCCATGCCATTTCAGGCGAGCTGCTGGGTGAAGTACGAGCTGTGGCCCGCTCACTTGAAAGCGCTTGAGCGGCGCGGCGTGTCGACCCATCTGTTTGCGGCACATTTCATTGCCGGGCGCCATCCCCTCTCCGCATGGAGCGGCTACTACAGGCGCGCCTTGCAAACGATGGGCAGCATCCAAGTCCAGGATAGCTCATCCGTGGGGCGCCTCGCTTCGTTCGGTCTGCACGCCATCGCCACGGGCGATCCCCGATACGACCGCGTACAAACCACAGCCGAGCCACTCCCACCAGCCGAACTTCAAAAGGTCACCGACTGGATCGACGGCCGCAAAATCTTGATCGCCGGCTCGAGCTGGCCTGCCGAAGAAGAAGCACTGGCCGCCCTGGCATCCAACCCCGCCTGGCCTGCAGACTGGTGCCTGCTGGTCGTCCCCCACGAGGTAGCACCCGAAAAAATAGCCGCCACCCGAAAGCGCCTCGCCTCCGTTCCGGCCCCACGCCTTTTCATCGTCGACCGCATCGGCTGGCTCCGCGCACTCTACCCGCTCTCCGACCTCGCAGTTGTCGGCGGTGGTTGGGGCGCAGGCATCCACAACATTCTCGAGCCCGCCGCCCACGGCCTGCCCATTGCCTTCGGCCCGCGACACGAACGCTTTCTAG
>CALACF010000352.1 GCA_937890245.1 uncultured Flavobacteriales bacterium | reverse complement strand
ACCAAGACCCATTCGGCAGTGCGTTCGGCACGTCGATCAATCACTTGCTCTTCGACCTCTTTCCCGAGCTCGCCTACGACACGTGGGTGACCATCGGATTGGACGGATCAGCTCCAGCTGGGTATGCAAACATTCAGAGTGCGCAGAGCCCGAACCAGCAGTGGATTGGTCCATTTGAGGCGGGCAGTGCCCTGGCAATTGACGACCTCGTTGGGGGCGCATGGTTTGTCACAAGCGCCAACTTGAACGGCGTTCCTGATGCGAATTTGCGTGTGCTTGTAGCCCAATTCACAACGGGCGGGGACATCACGGGCACCCTCCCAATCCAAGTCTTCCCGCTCGGTGATGGTGGGAATGAATTGCGGGTATCGTTGGACTTCAACACGATTGGCCTGGGCGCAGCAGAGGAAACGTCAGGTGGAGGTGGCGCATCGGACAACGCTTGTGGTTGCATGGATCCAGGTGCTGATAACTATGACATCGTGGCCGTTTACGACAACGACAACTGCATTTTTTACGGCTGTATTGATCCCGACGCTTGGAACTATTCGTTCAACGCCAATACGGACGACGGCAGCTGTGTGTACCCCGGTTGCACGAACCCAGGCGCGGACAACTACGATCCGCAGGCAAACCAAGACAACGGCACGTGTCTCATCATCGGATGTATGGACGCTGATGCGGACAACTTTGCTCCGACGGCCAACCAGGACAGCGGCGCATGTGAATACCTCGGTTGCACGAACACAGCGGCCACCAACTTCGATGCGGGAGCCAACGTCGACGACGGCACGTGTATTTTGGAGGGCTGTATGGATGCAGAGGCTTCAAACTATGACGCCACGGCCAACACGGAGAACGGCTCATGTCTTTACCCTGGCTGTACCGATGCAGGCGCTTCAAACTTTGATGCGGGCGCGAATGACGACGACGGCTCTTGCCTGTTCCCCGGTTGCACGAATGCAGCCGCGACGAACTTCGATGCGGACGCCAACCTTGATGACGGCTCTTGTATCCTTGAGGGCTGCACCGACAGCACGGCCTCGAACTACGATGTGGAAGCCAACACGGACGACGGCTCTTGCCTGTTCCCCGGCTGTATGGATTTGATGGCTGTAAATTATGATGCCTCCGCCAACACGGACGACGGCTCGTGCTCCTATGAGGGCTGTACTGATTTGGAAGCTTCCAACTTCAATGAGACTGCGACGATCGATGACGGCACTTGCTTGTTCCCTGGCTGTACCGACGCCGGCGCTTCAAATTACGATGCGGACGCGAATGACGATGACGGCTCTTGCCTGTTCCCCGGCTGTATGGATGCTGCGGCTTCGAACTACGATGCGGACGCAAACCTCGAGGACGGCAGCTGCTTGTTCCTCGGCTGCATTGACGCGGCGGCTGTCAACTACGACTTGACGGCCAACACGGACGACGGCTCTTGCATGTATGCAGGCTGCACCGACCAGACGGCCTGCAACTTTGATGCAGACGCAGATGTGGCGGACGACTCGTGCACCTATCCCGCGGGGCCGTTTGTCGACTGTGACGACGTTTGTTACGACGACGCCGACGGCGACGGCGTATGCGACCAAAACGAAACAGCAGGTTGTACTGATTCCGCAGCCTGCAACTACGATGCGGATATGACTGAGGACGACGGAACGTGCGAGTACTGCTCATGCGACGGCCCGACGCCAGGTGCTGATTTCGCGGAATACGACTCCGAGGAGGCCGGCTATGGCCTGCGCCTCGAGCGCCACGTCGAACACATCGAAGGCGCATTGGTCGGCCAAACGACTTACCGCCTTTTCGTGAGCATCGCCAACGCCGATGACCAGCTCAGCTCGGTCTATGGAAACAGCGAACTTCCTCTCAACATCAGCTCGACCGGATCTTTCTACCAGCACGTGATGGGCGGGAACTTCGGTTCAGCCATCAACCCGGCGTTGGTCAGTTTTTTCCCCGATATCATTTACGATTCATGGGTGACAATTGGCATAGATCACACCCCGAATGCAATGGCTGGCGAAGGCGATATTCAATCGGCTGCGAGTCCGGATCAGAACTGGATGCTGCCTTTTGAATCGGGCGATGACATCGTGATGAACGACGGCACAGGCGGTGCGTGGTTTGTGACGAACACGTACTCAAATGGTTACGCCATGGGAACCCAGCAGGTGCTCATCGGTCAATTCACGACGGACGGCGAATTTTCCGGCTCAGTGAGCTTCCAGGTCTTCGAGCATGGCGTTCCCGCAAATGATGTGCGCGCCACGGCCAGCTTCTCGACAGTGGACCTCGAGGGACAGCCTCCGCTGTGCGGTTGCATGGACGTCTTGGCTGACAACTATGAGGATTGGGCGGTGCTCGACAACGGCACGTGTATCTACTACGGTTGCACGAACGCCGATGCAAACAACTACGACGCCGGTGCAAACACCGACGACGAGAGCTGCATCGTGGAGGGCTGTACGGATGCCTCCGCGGATAACTTCTCTGCCGACGCCAATCTTGACAACGGAAGTTGTGAATTCAACGGTTGCATGGACGTTGCTGCGGACAACTACGACGCGGGTGCAAACGTGGAAGACGGCTCGTGCCTCTACTTGGGCTGCACGGACAGCGCGGCTTGCAACTTTGATGCAGACGCCCAGGACGAGGACGACTCGTGCCAGTATCCGTCTGATCTCTATGTATTTGACTTCTTGGATTGTTCCGGCGCATGCTTGAACGACACGGATGGCGACGGCATTTGTAACGAGCTTGAGATTGCCGGCTGTACGGACACTGGAGCTTGTAACTACAATGGTGCAACCGATGACGACGGCTCTTGCGAGTACGATTCTTGTACTGGCTGTACGGACACGGCGGCGGCGAACTACGACGCCACGGCCACGATCACCGACAACAGCGTGTGCCTGTTCCCCGGTTGCACGGATTCTTCTGCTTCGAACTTTGATGCGGATGCCAATTCAGATGATGGCTCATGCCAGTATCCCGGTTGCATAGATGAGACGGCTGACAACTACGACGACGGTGCAAACCTCGACGACGATTCGTGTTATTACCTCGGCTGCACCGATCCTGCAGCTGAAAACTTTGACGCTTCGGCCACAGTGGACGACGGGCTGTGTCTGTTCTACGGCTGCACTGAAGCTTCGGCCGACAACTTTGACGCTGGCGCCAACTTCGACGACGGCTCTTGCTTCTATCTCGGCTGCATGGAGGCTTTGGCCGACAACTTTGACGCTTCCGCCACCCAAGACGACGGATCGTGCTACTACCTCGGCTGTACGGACAGCGCCGCTTCGAACTACGACGACGGCGCTACCCAGGACGACGGTTCGTGCTACTATCTCGGCTGTACGGATCCTGCGGCCGACAACTTTGACGCTTCGGCGACGGTGGACGACGGGCTTTGCTTGTATTACGGCTGCATGGACAGCGGCGCTTCTAACTACGATGCGGTCGCCAACTTTGACGATGGATTGTGCACGTTCCCTGGTTGTACGGACAACAGCGCCTGCAATTACGACGCAGATGCAAATACGGATGACGAATCCTGTACTTATCCAGCTTCAGCTGTGGTGGACTGTTCGGGCAACTGCTTGGCGGACACGGACGGCGACGGCGTGTGCGACCCCGATGAAATTACTGGATGCGACGACACCGAGGCGTGCAACTACAACCCGGCCACTACGGACCCCGACGGTTCGTGTGACTACACATCTTGTGTAGGATGCATGGATGCAGCCGCGGAGAACTACAACCCTTCTTCAACAGTGCCCGATACGTGTTTGTACGGTGGTTGCATTGATGAATTGGCATGCAACTTCGATGGGGATGCAGATGTGGATGACGGATCTTGCATCTATACTCAATCCGGCTACGACTGTGCTGGCGCGTGTTTGAACGACGCTGACATGGACGGCGTGTGCGACGAATTTGAAATTGAGGGCTGCATGATTTCGTGGGCCTGTAACTTCGATCCGACGGCTACAAATGGCAATGGATCATGTGAATTTGCCAGCTGCCAAGGCTGTACGAACGCCTCGGCCTCCAACTACGAAGCAGCTGCCGTTCTTGATGACGGTTCATGTGTATTCCAGGGCTGCACGGACACCGCGGGCTCGAACTACAGCAACACTGCAAACCAAGACGACGGCTCGTGCTTGTACCCCGGATGTACCGATGTTGGGGCCTGCAACTTTGATGCCTATGCCAATGATTTCGATGGCTCATGCGAGTACGCGTCCTGCACGGGCTGCATGGTGTTGATCGCCTGCAACTACGACGCGACTGCTACGATTGCTGACAATACTCTTTGTGACTTTACGGCCTGCTGCGGCGACCCGCTGGCTGACAATTACGACCCCTCTGCGAATGCCTTGATGATCTACGGATGTATTTACGGAGGCCAAATCGCCAATGCCCAGACGGGCTGCGGCATCGTCTTTGCCTGCAACTACGACGTGACAGCCGCTCCTGGATCTCCTGTGGGCTGCGACTTTGATTCTTGTGCTGGGTGCATGACCGACACAGAAGCCTGCAACTACGACGCGGATGCGACCCTTGCCACGACCTGCTTGTTCCCTGCTGCGTCCTGGTTGGATTGCGATGGAAACTGTCTCAATGATAACAATGCCAATTCGTTGTGCGACGAAAACGAAACAAGCGGCTGCACCGACCCGAACGCATGCAATGCCGTGCTCGGCGCCACGCTGGACGATGGCTCATGCGATTACGCATCTTGCGTAGGCTGCACGATAGAAGAGGCCTGCAACTACGACGCTTCAGCGAGTATCAACGATGGCTCATGTGAGTTCGACGCGTGCGTTGGTTGTACCGATGCCGCCGCCACGAACTTCGACGAAACTGCGCTGTTTGAAGATGGCTCTTGCGTATTCGAGGGCTGTACCGATTCCTCGGCTGACAACTATGAGGCCTTGGCCATCATCGACAATGGTACGTGCGAGTACCTCGGTTGTACGGACGATTTGGCTGACAACTACGATGCGACGGCAAACGTCGAAGACGGCTCTTGTATTTTCTACGGTTGCACAGATGTTGCGGCCTGCAACTACGACGGTGCGGCCAACACGGACGACGGAAGCTGTGAGGATGCCGTAGATATCTACGGCTCGGATCTATTGGACTGCAACGGCGACTGCATCGCGGATGCAGACGGCGATGGCGTGTGTGACGCAAATGAAATTGTGGGCTGTACCGATGCGGGCGCCTGCAACTACAGCGCCTTGGCGACGGACGAAGATGGTTCGTGCGACTTCGATTCATGCGGCGGTTGTACGGATCCCATGGCGGACAACTACAACCCAAGCGTCGGTTTCGACGACGGCTCGTGCATCATTTCAGGTTGCACTTACGATGCGGCTGCTAACTATGATCCGGAGGCGACTTTGGAGGACGGCAGCTGCGAATTTGGCGGTTGCACCGACCCAGCGGCGATCAACTACGACGCTTTGGCCGATGAGGATGACGGCTCGTGTATCGTACTGGGATGTACCAATCCATTGGCATCCAACTACAGTGCTTCGGCAAACATCGACAACGGCTCGTGCTTGATTTCTGGTTGCACCAACCCATTGGCATGGAACTACAACGGGACGGCCACAGTGGATGATGGCTCGTGCATCATGCTCGGCTGCATGAACGTGTCTGCGGCCAACTACAACCCGGCGGCCACACTCAACGACGGCTCGTGCATGTTGTTTGGTTGTACCGACCCGACGGCGGACAACTTCGATGCCACGGCGACGGTGGACAACGGCACTTGCGCGGTGGGAGGTTGTACTTCTTCATTCGCAACGAACTACGACCCAACGGCCACCTTCGATGACGGCTCGTGCTTGATTCTCGGTTGTATGGACCCCTCGGCGCTGAACTACAGCCCGATCGCCACCATCGACGGCGGCTTCTGTCTCTTTGTCGGCTGTACCGACCCGGAGGCCGACAACTACAACCCGCAGGCAATCTTCGACATGGGCAGCTGTATGTACCTCGGTTGTACCCATCCGGACGCCTTGAACTACGATGCGCAGGCAAACGTAGACAACGGCACGTGCATCGTTCTCGGTTGCATGAACCCGATCGCTTTGAACTACAACGCTGATGCGACCTTTGACGACGGCTCCTGCCTTGTGATCGGTTGTATGAACGAAGAGGCCTGTAACTACGAGCCGCAAGCCTTGCTGGACGACGGCACGTGTGACTTCACCTCGTGTTTCGGCTGTACTGACCTCGCGGCGTGTAACTACGCACCGTTGGCCACAATCGACAATGGCTCATGCCAAACAGTCTTGACGCTTTACGGCGTTGACTACGTGGACTGCGCGGGCGACTGCTTGAACGACCTTGATGGCGACGGTGTGTGTGACGAAGTGGAAGTGCCTGGTTGTACGGACGCTACAGCGGACAACTACCTTGCTGCAGCCACCGACGAAGATGGCTCGTGTGAGTTCTGGGGCTGTACGGATGCGCTCTTCTTGGAGTTTGATGCGGCAGCCAACACGGACAACGGCTCGTGCTTGACGCTGATTGTTGAAGGCTGCACCGATGTGCTCTTCACTGAATTCTCAGCCGACGCCAACGTAGACGACGGTTCTTGCGCCACGGATGTGGTGGAGGGCTGTACCGATCCGCTCTACTTGGAGTTTGAAGCGAGCGTGGGTGCCAACACGGACGACGGCTCTTGCTTGACGCTGATTGTCGAAGGCTGCACCGACCCGCTCTACACTGAATTCTCGGCCGACGCCAACGTCGACGACGGTTCTTGCACCACGGATGTGGTGGAGGGCTGTACCGATCCGCTCTACTTGGAATTTGAAGCGAACGCTAATGCAAACACGGATGATGGCTCATGCTTGACGCTGATTGTCGAAGGCTGCACCGACCCGCTCTACATGGAGTACACAGTTGCGGCAAACGTCGACGATGGCAGCTGCCAGACATTGATCGTGCTCGGCTGTACCGATGCGGACTACGTGGAATTTGATTCTGCTGCGAACCTGGACGACAACTCGTGCACGACACTTGTTGTGCAGGGATGTACGGACGCGCTCTATTTGGAATTCATGCCAACGGCGAACACGGATGACGGCTCTTGCCAGACCTTGATTGTCGAGGGCTGCACTGACGAGATGTTCACCGAGTACAACGCCTCGGCCAACGTGGACGACGGTTCTTGCATCACGCTTGTGATTGAGGGCTGTACGGATCCGCTCTACTTGGAGTTTGATTCGAGCGCTGGTGCCAACACTGACGACGGCTCATGTCTATCCTTGATTGTTGAGGGCTGCATGGACCCCGCGTACACGGAATTCAACGCCGATGCAAACGTATCGGACGGCTCATGCGCCACGGATGTGGTGTGGGGCTGCATCGATCCTGGCTATTTGGAGTTTGATTCCAGCGCCAACACAGACGACGGAACCTGTTCTACGATTGTGGTGGAGGGCTGTATGGACCCGGGCTACTTAGAGTTCTCTGCGGATGTAAATACCGATGATGGCTCCTGCGCTACGCCGATTGTGTTGGGCTGCATGGACGACAGTTTCGTCGAGTACAACCCAGCTGTAAACGTTGACAACGGCTCGTGCGCCACCTTGGTGATTGCCGGCTGTACGGACGCGGCTTACTTGGAATTCACAGCATCGTCCAACACGGATGACGGCTCATGCCTCACCTTGGCGGTGCTCGGCTGTATGAACGAGAACTATTACGAATACGATCCTCAGGCAAACGTCGACGACGGAACCTGCCTGACATACGCGGTGGAAGGTTGTACTGACGCTGCATACCTGGAGTACGATCTGCTGGCAAACATCGACGATGGTTCATGTTCCATCCTTGTCGTACCCGGCTGCATGGACCCTGCGTATTTGGAGTACAATGCAGATGCCAACTTGAGCGATGGCTCATGCCAGTCGCTGATCGTGGAGGGCTGCACTGATGCGGACTACACTGAGTTTGATGCGGCTGCCAACGTGGATGACGGCTCGTGTGCAACCTTGGTGCTCGAGGATTGCATGGAGGCGGATGCCTGTAACTTCAACGCGGCGGCCAATGTGCCAGCAGACAACTGCGTCTATCCTGTGGATCTGTTCGGCATCGATTATGTGACGTGCGTGGGCGCTTGTTTGAATGACTCCGACGGCGACGGCATTTGCGACGAGGAGGAAATTGGCGGTTGCCAAGACGCCTCGGCCTGTAATTTCCACCTTACGGCGACTGATGATGACGGCTCTTGCGAGTGGTGCTCTTGCGCCGAGCTCGACCTGAATTCTGGCGCGGACACGGTCTTGTTTGCCAGCGACTCAACGGGTTACGGCTTGAAAGTTGTCAAGGTTGCCTACCACAGCGAAGGCGCATTGGCCGGACAAAGCACCTACCGATTTTACGTCACGGGTGCTCATCCTGCAGACCAATTGAGTTCTGTTTGGGGCAATGCTGCTCATCCACTCTCCATCACAACCACAACGTCGTTCTACCAGAACGCACTTGGTAGCAACCTCGGAACGGGCATCAATCCCTTGCTGTTCGGTCTGGTTCCCCAGCTGGCATTTGATTCGTGGGTGACGATTGGTCTGGACCAGACGCCATCGGCTGCGGC
>CALACF010000351.1 GCA_937890245.1 uncultured Flavobacteriales bacterium | reverse complement strand
CCATTGCCTTCGGCCGGCGACACGAACGCTTTCTAGAAGCCGAGCGCCTGGTCCAATGCGGCGGCGCCTTCGCCGCACCGACCCCGCAGGCCCTGAACACGCAACTCAAGTCCTGGATGCGCAACCCGGCCGACCGCCAAAGCGCCGCCACCGCATCGCGCCAACACATCGACCAGGCCGCCGGCGCGGCCCAGCGCATAGCCGACCACATCATCGACAGCAGCAAGCGCAAAAACCCAGTCTCTACTGGTTGCCTCTAAGCGAGCTGACACTTCGCACGGGCAACGCTGACAAAAATCAATCCCGACAAGTCGGGGTGAGCTTGACTCCTTTTGTACTTTGGCAACCGCCGAAGGACCCTGCTTCCGACGCCCTTAATCACCAAGTACAATGCGCAAATTTTTTGCTCCATTCCTCGCTGCCGCCGCGCTCTTGTTGGCATCAGCAGCCCCCAGCTTTTCTCAATCAAAATCTCAATCTCATTCGCTTTCTAGCTCAAGCTCGATCGCCGAGGCAAACGCCAGCGGGAACGGTTATGTCCGCTGCCAAGCCCACGAACGTCATGTCGAAATGATGGGCCTCAACGCGAAATACAGCGCAATCCACGAAAACATCCAACAGCAGACCGCTGGTTTCGTCGCCGCGCAGCAAGCAAACCGAAGCAGCGTCCTCGACGTGGTCACGATTCCAATCGTCTTCCACGTGCTCTACAACAACGCCAGTGAGAATATTACCGACGCCCGGCTGATGGAGCAACTGCAGATTCTCAATGACGATTTCCGCCGCACAAATGCAGATGCCAACGGTACTTGGCCCCAGGCGGCCGATTCGGAAGTGGAATTCTGCCTTGCAATGCAAGACCCCCAAGGTGAACCCACCACAGGCATCAATCGCGTGTCGACGAGCGTCAGCTCTTGGGGCACGAACGACGCCATGAAATTCACGGCCCAAGGCGGAGCCGATGCTTGGCCGACAGGAAGCTACCTCAATTTCTGGGTCTGCAACATGAGCGGCGGCATCCTCGGATATGCCCAATTCCCAGGCGGCCCGGCGTCCACAGACGGCGTGGTCTGCCTCTACACGAGCGTCGGCCTAAGCGGCGCTGCTGGTGCGCCATATAACCTCGGTCGCACTGCAACCCATGAAGTAGGCCACTGGCTCAACCTCTACCACATTTGGGGCGATGGCGGATGCGGCGTGGACGACAATGTGGCCGATACCCCTGAAAGCGACGCTGCCAACTACAGCTGCGCCTCCAGCCACTCAAGCTGCGGAACCGTCGACATGGTAGAGAACTACATGGACTACACGGACGACGTATGTATGAACCTCTTCACACAGGGCCAAGCCGACCGCATGGCAGCCGTTTTGGCACCGAACGGATTCCGCGGAAGCTTGCGCCTTTCAAACGGCTGCCAGAGCACCAACCCCGATTTCAATCTCGACGTATCCATCGAACAAGTGCTCACTCCGTTGGGAACGCTCTGCGACCCTACGATCTACCCCTCGGTTGAAATCAAGAACAAAGGCGGCACGACGTTAACGGCAGTACAGTTGAACGTGTCAATTGACGGAACCTCGCAGCCTATGTACCAATGGACAGGCAGCCTTAGCTTCGGACAGAGCGCCACCGTTGCATTGCCCTCCACCATGGTCTCAATTGGCCTGCACGACATTGTCATCTCAGCGGCCCTGCCAAATGGCCTCGCCGACGAAAACGCAGCGAACAACAGCGGCAACCAAGCCTTTGAGATAATGGCCGGCGGCGGTTCGACCATCACGGTGAACATTACGACCGACGACTATGGATCCGAGACGGACTGGACGCTCGTCAATAGTTCCAATACCTCAATTCTGACCGGGTCTGGTTATGGAAACAACGAAAGCAGCACGGTCGACGCTACTTGCGTGGCCGACGACTGCTACACTTTCACAATCAACGACAGCTACGCAGATGGCATTTGTTGCGCCTTCGGAAACGGCGCATACGAAATCCTCGTCGATGGCGTGGTCGTTGCGAGCGGTGGCCAGTTCAGCAGCACCGAATCAGTTGAGTTTTGCATCAACAACGCGGCAGACGTTCCCGGTTGCACAGACCCCGCAGCTTGCAACTTCAACGTGGACGCCACGGTGGACGACGGATCGTGTGTTTTCCCCGGCTGCATGGACCCAACGGCGGTCAATTACAACCCCGACGCAGGCTGTGACGACGGCAACTGCGAACCGGGCACCGGAGGCTGCAACGGCGCCGACTACTGCGGGCCAGGCACCAGCTGGGATGCCGCCACTGAACAATGCGTGGTCACCTTCCCAGGCGACGCCGATTTTGATGGCTGCATGAGCGTGAATGATGTTCTAATTATGCTCGGCTCATTTGGATCCTGCCTCTGAGTAGGCCAATTCTAGATTGGTTCTTGATCAGTCCTTAATCAGCTCCAGATGATCCTCGAGCTGCAGGCATAAAAAAAGCCCCCGGAATTCCGGGGGCTTTTGTTTGCTCAAAAACTGAGCGAGAAACGAGACTCGAACTCGCGACCCCAACCTTGGCAAGGTTGTGCTCTACCAACTGAGCTATTCTCGCTTGGGTCGGCAAATTTAGTGCATTTAAAACGACCCGCAAGGCCTGTTCAGAAAAAGGCCTGAAAAAATATCGAAATGCTACCGATTTAGATCAAGCATATGACAAGGCTATTGAGGTTGGTCGAATTATACGCGGAAGACTTTGTCGCGCAGGGATAACAGCTTAACTTGGGCGTCACCAAGCCGGGGCCTGTCCTTAAATTATCTTGACTTTATGCAGAAGACTTTTCACCTCTTCGTGGCTTGTGCTGCGATTATTTTTGGCGCGCTCAGCGCCTCGGCCCAAACCAAAGCGACGCCACAACGCGAATGTGCTGCGCACGATAAATTCGTGCAAATGATGGGGCTCCCATCCTTTGAAGCTCGACAGCATCAGCTCGAAGCGCAGACGGCAACTTTCATCCAAAATTTGCAGGCCGCACGTGCCGCAGGTCAGGCGGATGCGGCGGTCGTCATCACGATCCCCGTGGTCTTCCACATCGTTTATTCAAACGACCAACAGAACATTCCGGACAGCAAGATTTTCGAGCAAGTCCAAATTCTGACGGACGACTTCCGCTACCTCAACGACAACCAAGATGCTGAGTGGGCGCAAGCTGCAGACACTGAGATCGAGTTTTGTCTGGCCACGCGAGACCCCAACGGCGCACCCACAGATGGCATCTTGCGGGTCGCCACGACGTCGGGCTCTTTTGGAACCAGCGACAACATCAAGTTTACTGCTTCGGGCGGCTCGGACGCTTGGCCAGCAAGTGATTACTTGAACTTCTGGGTCGGTGATCTGGGCGGTGGTTTGCTCGGTTATGCGCAATTCCCTGGAGGCGCCGCTGCTACAGACGGCATCGTTTGTGCCTACCCAAATGTCGGCCTCAATGGACCCGGCGCAGGCATCTACAATCTCGGCCGCACAGCCACCCACGAAGTGGGTCACTGGCTCAACCTCAGACACATTTGGGGCGACGGTGGATGTGGAGTCGACGACTTTGTTGCTGACACGCCTGAGAGCGACGGAGCAAACTACAATTGTGATTTGGGCTCGTCCAGCTGCGGTTCCGTCGATATGGTCCAGAATTATATGGACTACTCTTCTGACCTCTGCATGAACCTCTTTACGCAGGGCCAATCCGACCGCATGGCGGCAACTTTTGCCCCCGGTGGCGCACGCCACAGCCTGCTCAGTTCTATGGGCTGCGTTCCAGCTACACCGGACTTTGATCTGGACGCCTCCATCCTCAATGTGATTTCTCCCAGCGGATTTTTCTGCGCGACAGATGTCATACCTGAAATAACGATCTTCAACAATGGAGGCGACGTATTGACTTCATTGGACATTACGTACGCCCTCAGCGGAACGGAAGTCGGCACGGAAACGTGGACTGGCTCTCTTGAATTTGGCCAGACTGCTGTTTTTGCATTGCCTACACTGACGCCTGGTGATGGCGCACACGCGTTCACCGCAAGCTGTAGCAACGCCAATGGCGGGACTGACGAAAATGCTTCAAACGACAGCGGTTCTTCGGACTTCAACATGGACTCGCAGGGCATCGACCTCGAGCTGACGATCAACCTGGACGAGTGGTCTGGCGAGACGAGCTGGGACTTGACATCGGCCACAGGCGTGGTCGTGTGGTCTGGCGGACCATACAGCAGCCCGAGCGCAACAGTCGCCGAATCGACCTGCGTTCCAAGCGACTGCTACACCTTCACGATGTATGATGTGTTTGGCGACGGCATCTGCTGTGGCTTGTTCGGAGACGGAAGCTACACGCTGGTCTCCAATAGCGACACCTTGGCTGCGGGCGGACAATTTGACTTCTCGGACGCCACCGGATTTTGCTTCGGCGACGGCGTTTCAGCTTGCATGGACCCCGAAGCATGCAACTACGATCCAGATGCCATTGTCGACGACGGCAACTGTGATTACAGCTGTATTGGTTGTACAAATGAATTGGCATGCAACTACAACCCAGACGCGACGGTCGACGACGGAAGCTGCATCTTCCCTGAAGATGGCGTGGACTGCGTTTGCGTGACCCTGGCCATCGATTTGGACAACTGGGGCGATGAAACGACGTGGGACATCACGGACGGAAGCGGCGCAGTGATCTGGTCGGGCGGACCGTACGCAGGCGAGACCGATTTCACAGAAACAACTTGCATGGAAGACGGGTGCTACACCTTGACCATGTATGACGCCTTCGGCGATGGCATTTGCTGCTACTGGGGATCCGGAGACTACGAATTGAGTTCAGGCGGCGTTGTATTGGCCTCTGGGGGAGAATTCGGTGATTCTGAATCCACGGTGTTCTGCTTGGGCGATGGCCCATTTGGATGTATGGACGCAGCTGCTTGTAACTACGATGCTGACGCGGTAACCGATGACTTCGGCTGTGATTACAGCTGCACGGGTTGCATGGACGCAGCGGCCTGCAATTACGATGCAGACGCAACGATCGACGACGGCGACTGCATCTACCCTGATGCCGATGGACTCTGTGCTTGCTTAGAGTTGACATTGATTACGGACGATTGGGCTGCGGAGACCACTTGGGCGTTGACCGATGCCAATGACTCAACAATCTGGTCAGGTGGTCCATACAATGACTTCGATACGGTAAACGTCGAATTCTGCCCCGGTGCAGGTTGCTACGACTTCACCATCTATGACGCGTTTGGCGACGGCATTTGCTGCCTGTATGGCACAGGCAGCTACACCTTGGTGGCTGGAAATGACACGTTGGCCGCAGGCGGTGAATTCGGCAGTGAGGAAACAACCATCCTGTGTTTCGGAGACTTCACGGCCGGCTGCACTGAAAGCGGAGCCTGCAACTTTGACGCTGAGGCCGATCTCAACGATGGAAGTTGCGACTACAGCTGTACGGGCTGCACCAATGATTTGGCATGCAACTACGACCCCGACGCCACCCTGGACGATGGAAGCTGCATCTTCGTCGATCCCGGCGAAGTCTGCGCTTGCCTGGAAATAACAATTTTGACTGACAACTACCCGGGCGAAACCACTTGGGAACTGACCGATATGGACGGCACTTCGATATGGTCAGGCGGGCCGTATGAGAACCAAGCCGAGACGATCATTGCCAACTTCTGTCCAGGGGCTGGATGCTACACCTTCTCTATTTACGACTCATTTGGCGATGGCATCTGCTGCAATTACGGCACGGGTGATTTCAGCTTGGTTTCCATTGATGGCGACACATTGGCTGCTGGCGGTAGCTTCGGAGCTTCTGATGTGACCGTCTTTTGCTTGGGCGACGGCTTGGTGGGATGTACGGATTCTGCAGCTTGCAACTTCGATGCCGAGGCTACGATGGACGACAACTCTTGCGACTACAGCTGTACTGGTTGTACTGACCCCGAAGCATGCAACTACGATGCGGACGCCACCATAGACGACGGCAGTTGCATTTACCCAGACCCAGGTTTGGACTGCAACTGTACCGTGCTCACCATTTTGACGGACAATTACCCTGGAGAGATTACATGGGCCGTAACAGACTTCAACGGAGATGTTGTTTGGTCTGGTGGGCCTTACTCGAATGCAAACTCCAGTTATGTGGAGAGCGGGTGCTTGGACAACGGGTGCTACACTTTGACGATGTATGACTCATTTGGCGATGGCATTTGTTGTTCATTTGGCGAAGGCAACTACACCTTGAACTCGATGGGGATCACCCTGGCTTCTGGTGGGGCATACGCCGACATGGACGTTACCGAGTTTTGCATCGGCGGCGACATTTCAGGCTGCACCGACGAGGTCGCTTGCAACTACAATCCTTTCGCAACCACGGATGACGGAAGCTGCTACTACATCGACGATGAGTACTATGATTGCGACGGCAACTGCTACAATGACTTAGACGGTGACGGCGTGTGCGACGGCAACGAAGTCGCGGGCTGTACCGATCCTGAAGCTGTCAACTACAACGCCGATGCTACAGATGACGACGGGTCTTGTACCGATGAGGAGCCTGGAAGCTTCACTGAGTTAACTTACGAACTCGTGGGATACAACACAGTTGGCACGATGGAGACCTACCGTGTGTATGCCAATTTCACAGACCCTACAGACCAATTGGTCGCGGTCTTTGGATATGACGAGTACCCACTGCAAGCCGATGTAACGACGGGCTTCTACCAGAACGAATTGGGCGGTGCAACACCAGCGCTGGTCAACCCGGCCTTGTTTGACGCCTTCCCAGACTTGCAGTACGACAGCTGGATCACGGTTGGTGGCGAAGACAACACGGCAGACATCAACCAAGTTGGCATCGACTTCACCGACTTTGAAGCAGGCAACAATTTGGTGATCAATAACGTCACGGGCGGCTCGGTGTTCATCTATCCTGACCTCGAGCCAACGGCCTACCCAGATGCAGAGGGACGCGTGCTGATTGGACAGTTCACCACAGACGGCGAGGTAGAATTACTGATGAACATCCAATACAGAACCGCCATCGGCGGAAACCCACAAGCGACGGGTCTCACGCTGCTCTTCCCAGACACACCGCCATGCATAGGCGACTGGAACAACGACGGCATCATCAGTGTATCAGACATGCTGCTCGTGTTGAGTGAGTTTGGCTGCGCCGAGGGCTGCAACTACGACATGTCCGGCGACGGCGGTGTCACCACCAGTGACATACTCCAGATGCTTGCTCTCTTTGGATCGAGCTGTCCCGAATAATTTAACATCAAGGACTTAACCATGATCTTCAACGTGAACCCCTGCCGCCAGCTCTTGCTGGCGGCCTTATGGGTCCTCGCAGTTTCTACTGCCGCGGCCCAAGTTTCTCAAGGTGGCCAGCCCATTGCTTGGGATGACGCTTCTTTTTCTTCCGACTACCCCGTGCACACAACC
This sequence comes from uncultured Flavobacteriales bacterium, assembly GCA_937890245.1. Lineage (GTDB taxonomy): Bacteria > Bacteroidota > Bacteroidia > Flavobacteriales_D > Sanyastnellaceae > UBA8752. The sequence goes on along the minus strand of CALACF010000351.1, from coordinate 99 downwards.
GCCGAAGTAGACTTGGCGGAGCTCGCCGCGGCTGATGCAATTACGGACCTGGTGAAAACTGCAGCTTGGCGTTTTGGCGTCGAGCATGCCGTAACCATA
>CALACF010000350.1 GCA_937890245.1 uncultured Flavobacteriales bacterium | reverse complement strand
GTTGATCTTCCAGCGCAAAATGAACTGCCCGCGGGCGCTGAATCTGTGGCGACTTTATCGGTGGTCTGGGACCAACGCGCCGTCCTCAAAGTTGCCAGCAGCAATGCGCTTGCTTGGTTGATAAATGGCGCCCAGGTTCGCGTCACTGGCACGGCGAGTGGCCGCGCCTCTATCTTTCCGCACACCGTTCACATTGACCACCAACAGCGCGTTCGCCTCGAAGATTTGAAGCGCTGAACCGCCATTCATCATTCCCTATGCGCATATTCACCTCCTTCGCCTCCGTTGCCCTCGTTTTTTTAAGCCTTATCCCAATGGGACTCAAGGCCCAAGTAGATGGCCTTTTCGAAGATCATCCCGTCCGGCATATTGGACCAGGAACGATGAGCGGGCGCGTGACGTCGATCGATGTGAGCCTGGGTGATGGCACGATTTACGCGGGCACGGCCAGTGGAGGGTTGTGGCAGTCAAAAAGCGAGGGCACGACCTGGGAACCGCTCTTTGACGACCAAGATTTACTGAGCATCGGAGCGGTAGCTGTCGCGCCGTCGAACCCCGATGTGTTGTGGGTCGGAACAGGGGAGGGCAACCCCCGGAATTCGCATACCTCGGGGGCGGGCATCTACCGCAGCCTTGATGGTGGCCTGAATTGGGCGCTGATGGGCCTCGAAAACACGCGGGCCATTCACCGCATTCGCATCCATCCGCAGGACCCAAAGACTGTATTTGTCGCAGCAATGGGCAGCGCGTGGGGACCAAACGCCGAGCGTGGAGTTTACCGGACGCGCGACGGTGGCGAAAACTGGACGCAGGTCCTTTTCGAAAACGACACGACGGGCTGTGCCGAGCTGATCATGGACCCCTCGAACCCAGACAAGCTCTTCGCGTCGATGTGGCATTTCCATCGTGAGCCCTGGTTTTTCACCTCGGGCGGCGATGGTTCGGGACTGCATGTGACGCACGACGGTGGCGACAGCTGGACCCTGCTCGGCGAGGATGAAGGGCTACCGAGTGGCACGTTGGGCCGCATGGGCTTGGCTATGAGCGCCGCCGACCCCGACATCGTGTACGCCCTGATCGAGTCCGAGAAAACGGGCCTCTACCGCAGTCAGGACGGTGGGGCCAATTGGTCGCTGGTGACCACGGAAAATATTGGCAACCGCCCATTTTATTACGCCGATATCCACGCGGACCCCTCGGACCCCGACCGCCTGTACAACCTGTATTCACTTGTGAGTCGCAGCGATGACGGCGGAAAAAACTTCGAAGTGATCCTTCCGTACAGCGGTGCCCACCCCGATCACCACGCCTTCTGGATCGACCCCCGCGATCCGGATTACTTAATCGACGGCAACGACGGCGGAATCAACATCAGCCGCGACGGTGGGGTGACGTGGACCTTCGTTCGCAACCTCCCCGTGGGCCAATTCTACCACGTCAACGTCGACGACAAAACCCCCTACAATGTCTATGGCGGAATGCAGGACAATGGCAGTTGGGTCGCCCCAGCGTACGTCTGGCACAGCGACGGCATCCGCAGCGAAGATTGGCAGGAGATCGCATTCGGAGACGGATTCGATGTCGTGCCGGTTCCAGGCGATGCTGAATTGGCCTACGCCATGTCCCAAGGTGGGCACGTCTACCGCATCCACGTCCCGACCGGAGAAATGGTGTTTATCCAACCAAACCACCCCGATTCTGTGGCGCTTAGGTTTCATTGGAACGCGGCTATAGCCTTGGATACACAGGATCCAGATGGCGTTTATTTCGGCTCGCAATTCGTACACCATTCCTCGGATTTAGGCCAATCCTGGACGATTATCTCGCCAGATTTGACGACCAACGACCCCTCAAAGCAGCGCCAAGCAGAGAGCGGGGGACTCACAATCGACGCGACCAAGGCCGAGAACCACACCACGATTCTGTGCATCGCTCCGCATCCTGACCCGTCCCGTCCGGACGAAATATGGGCTTCCACCGACGACGGACGGTTGCAGAGGACGCGCGATGGAGGCAAAAGTTGGATCGATTTGTCTGCAAAATTGAAGGGGCTGCCTGAAGGCGCTTGGCTCCCGCAGATTCAGATTTCAACGCTTGACCCTGACGTGGTCTACGTCGTGGCAAACGACTACCGACGCAACAATTGGGATGGCTACCTGTACCGCACGCAAGACAGCGGTGAGAGCTGGGACCGCATCGTATACGGCGAGACAAAAAAGTCGGATGCAGAGGTTTTGGGCCATGTGCATTGTGTGATGCCCGATACAGAAGTCGAGGACTTGATCTGGCTCGGCACCGAGCAAGGACTTTGGTGGAGCAGCGATTGGGGCTGGAGCTGGCGGCCTTGGCGCGAAGGCGTCCCTGCGGTTCCGGTTCGCGACATCGCAGTTCAAGAGCGCGAGGCCGATTTGGTCTTGGGCACCTTCGGGCGTGGCATTTATGTGATTGACAACCTCGACGCCATTCGCCAGTACGTCCGTTCTGGTGAGGGCGATCATTTTGGCGACGCGGCCCTCACGGTTTTTGCTCCTGATGCCGGCGTTCAAGCTTCGTGGGCGCGCCCGGCGGGCGAGCGTTTTCGTGCCGACCACTTCTGGTCTGCTGAAAACAAACCGAGCGGTCTGCGGCTCCGTTTTTACGTCCACCCCGACTCGCTCGAAAATCTCGAGGCCTTGGCAGACGAAAGCGAGTTTGCCATCCACATTCTCGATGCAGCGGGCGACACGGTGCGCACGCTCCGGCCCGAGCTAGAAGAAGGCCACAACTCTACCTACTGGGGCATGGACCGCACGGGCGTCTTTTGGCCCAGCCGCAGAACCCGGGAGCCCGACGCGCATCCGCGCGGCGGCACCTCCGTCTTGCCAGGCCCCTACACGGCCCACTTCGCAGCTGGCGGCCAATCTCTGGCCACGGCCCAGCTATCCGTGCTGCCCGACCCGCGTCGAGCGCCATCTCCGGCCACCCTCACAGCCCAACGCGCATACGCTCGAACAGTCGAAGCGGTCATCTCGCGCGCCGACACAGCAATGGTCCGCCTGAAAACCATGCGCCGCGCGCTGAAACTTGCCCGCACCATCACGGCCCACCAGGACC
>CALACF010000349.1 GCA_937890245.1 uncultured Flavobacteriales bacterium | reverse complement strand
GGTCACCCACCTGGATTGGGATGCAAATGTCGATTTTAATACGCGCACGATCTCTGGGACAGCCACCTACAAGGTCGATGCCGCCGAAGATGCCAAGCGGATCATCTTTGATACGCACGAGCTGACCATTGCCTCAGTGAAGGTGGATGGGGTTGAAACGAAATTTATTCTGGGTGCTGAACAAGGCTATCTGGGCCAGCCTTTGAGTGTTGAAATCACTGGATCCACCAAAGAAGTGTCCATCACATATAGCTGCGATCCTGGTGCCGACGCCTTGTTGTGGGTCGAAGGCGAGGGCGACAAGCAGCCCTTTCTCTTCACACAGAGCCAAGCCATCTTGGCCCGCACTTGGCTCCCATGCCAAGACAGCCCTGGCGTGCGCTTCACTTACAACGCTCAAGTTCAGGCCCCGGCCGGTTTGATGGCCTTGATGAGTGCCGAGAACCCCACCGAGAAATCTGCAGACGGCAAGTACAGCTTCGCTATGAAGCAGGCCATCCCCTCCTATCTGATGGCGCTCGCCGTAGGCGACGTGGAATTTCGAGCGGTGGGCAAACGCACCGGTGTGTACGCCATCTCCGATTTGATCGACGCCGCGGCAAACGAATTCAGCGAGATGGATGCCTTGCTCGCAGCCGCAGAAAACCTCTACGGCCCCTATGCTTGGGGACGCTACGACTTGCTGGTGCTGCCACCAGCCTTCCCATTTGGTGGGATGGAAAACCCGCGCCTGACCTTTGTCACGCCCACCATCATCGCGGGCGACCGCTCGCTGGTGGCGCTGGTCGCACATGAATTGGCACATAGCTGGTCAGGAAACCTCGTAACCAATTCAACCTGGGACGATTTCTGGCTCAATGAGGGCTTTACCGTCTACTTCGAGCAGCGCATCATGGAGGCCGTCTACGGTCGCGACGTGAGCGAAATGCTCGCCACGCTCAGCTACCAAGGACTGGTAGATGAGGTCGATGCGATCATGGATGTCAACCCCGACGACACGCATCTGAAATTGCATTTGCAGGGCCGCAACCCCGATGACGGCATGACAGCCATAGCCTACGACAAGGGCTACTTTTTCCTGCGCCTGCTCGAGCAGACTGTAGGCCGCCCTGAATTTGACGCCTTTTTGAGCGGATACTTCAAGGCCTACGCCTTTTCAGTAATGGACACCGATGGCTTCATCGCCTACCTCAACCAGCATCTACTTACCAGCGACGCCATGCGCCAGCATGTAAACTTGGACGCATGGATCTTTGGAGCTGGACTCCCCGCCAACTGCCCAGAAGTCAAAAGCCGCCGCATCGAAGGCGTCGACGCCGTATTGATCGGCTGGACCCAAGGGCTCATGAACACCGAGCAACTGCCGTGGGAAAGCTGGCTCTACCAGGAACGCTACCGCTTCCTCTCAAACTTGCCCGACGACACCTCTGCGGACCGCATGGCTGAGCTCGACGCCCAGTGGAGCATTGGCACAACGGGAAACAACGAGGTCCTCTTTGCATGGCTCGAGCAGTCGATCCGTTCAAACTACCAACCCGCTTACCCCCGGATGCGCAGCTTTCTAATCGAAGTGGGACGTCGGAAATTCCTCACGCCGCTTTACAGGGCTATGAAAGAGACAGGCCAAATCGACCTTGCCCGTGACATCTACAGCGCCGCCCGCCCCGGTTACCACGCAGTGGCCACGGGAACGATGGACGAGCTGCTCAACGATTAAGCGTCAGCGCGTCAACGTCAGCGCGCCCTTGAATTCCTTCTTGACGTGCTGCGTCTTGGAGTAAATCACGACGCGATACGTGTACATCGCGTCCTGTGCGAAGTACTGCTCTTCGGCCGGCGCTTCTTGTTCAGCCT
>CALACF010000348.1 GCA_937890245.1 uncultured Flavobacteriales bacterium | reverse complement strand
TACCAAGTCGGAAAAGCTGTCTCCAGCGCGCAAGCGGCGCTTCAACGAGTCTGCACGTGCGTGCAAGATGGCCATCTCAGCCTCGTCCTTCACGTCCGCTGCCTTGAGCAGGATGTGCCGGCATGTGACAGTAGAGTCGGCCACTGATTCACGCGCAATCACGCGGTCCATGCGAACGAAATCTCCATCGACATAGGGTCCGACCACTTCGCCTACTTGGGCCGCAGCCAAAGCAGCTGCGTTGCCCTCGTTCTTGACCTGGGCTGGCTTCAAATCCAACTGCACGTATGCACCATCAAATCCAGCGGCCTTCATGAAGGCTGCATCGTTGTCTGCAGAACCCCAAGCTGTAGCAATCGCCTGCAAGCCGTTCTGTGCAGCTGCACGGTCCTCAGCTGAGGCGGTTATAGGAATACGCACGAATTCGAGATCGCGTCCAGCGCGTTGAGCGTATTTGGCCTCGTCTGCGTGGGCGTCGTAGAAATCCTCAACGTCGCTGTCGCTGACACTTACTTCGTCTTCTCCGATCGCGCTGTAGCGCTTGAGGACGTATTCAAAATCCACTTTGGAAAAGCCGGCATTGTACTCGGTTTTTCCGTCCAATGAGTTGGCCAAAATGCCGGAAGTCAGGAGTGACTCGAATTTCTCAAACTTGCGCTTGCCCACGATGACATTGGCATAACCATCATATTTTGCAGGGTCTCCGCCGTACATCTGGCTGAAAGTAGCTTGCCAATTCTTCTTGGCTTCCTCTGTAACATCGCTGCCGTAGAATGACTGCACGACAAAGTTCGAGAGGTAATCACCGTAGCGGATGTCGTCGAACTCTTCAGCACATACTTCCAACCCAATCGCCTCCAACTCCTCTTCAAGGAGCGTCGTTTGCACGAGCTCGCCCCAGACTTCGTTGGCAGCGGCTTTGTTGTCTTGGTAGTTGAATAGCGTTTGGCGGTTCTGCACCATGACGCGGTAGTCTTGGAGAGAAATCTCCTGTCCGTCAATCGTACCTGCATTTGCAGGGCCGGCACCGCTTCCGAGCATCGCCATAACGGCATCAAAGGGAACGAGGAAGCCCAACATACCAATTCCAATGACTCCCATGAGGAGGCCTTGACGATTGCGAATTCTTTCGATCATTGCCATAATAGCAGGTTTTTTGAATGGTGCGCGAATATACACAAGCCCCACCGATCAACCACGGCTTTTGTATAGCTCTATTGTGTCGATCCGGTGGCCGAGCACTGAGGTGACAATCAGCGTACTATCTCCGAGCTGCAGGACATGTCCCACTTCTGGTATGAGTTGGGCGTGGTGGATGATCAGCCCGCCCAGCGTTTCGTAGTCCTCTTCCTTGGGAAGTCCCAGTGCGTGGCGCTTGTTCAGCGCGTCTATTTCTAATCTGGCGCTAAAGATGAAATGTCCTGCGCCCAATTCCCTCTCTGTCAGCAGGTCACTATCATGCTCATCCTCGATTTCTCCGATCAATTCCTCCACAATATCCTCCGTCGTGAGGATCCCCGAAGTTCCGCCAAATTCGTCGACGACCACCGCCAAATGCCGCTTGCGCCGGATAAACTCCTTCATTATTTCGTCGGCAGCCATCGGCTCGGGGACGATGAAAGTGGGGTGTAAAATGCTGCGAATTTCCGCTGGGTTTTGGAACAAATCCTTTGTGTGCACATAGCCGATGATCTGGTCGATATCCTCTTGGTAGACCACGATTTTACTCAGTCCAGTTGACGCGAAAAGCGCTTCTAATACGACGAGCTCCTCATCGACTTCCACCGCCACGATTTCATTCCTGGGGACCAGGCAATCCCGTGCTTTGACATCGGGTAAATCCAGTGCGTTTTGTAGAATTTCCAACTCGTTGTTCAAGTCCAATTCAGCATCGGCTTCAGGCCGATCGTTCAACTCACGGATATAATACTCCAGATCAACAGCCCCCAACTGATCTCCAGCGCCCTCGTCTTCTCCCCGGGCTACAACCAACCTCGACAGCGCCAGCACGATGACCGCCGGAAAAAGCAGGGCGTAGTGCACAATCAGCAGCGGAAACGACAGCCACCTCAGCCACTTGTTCGAGCGAACCTGAAAGATCGATTTGGGCAAGAACTCCGCAAGAACGAGCACAGTCGCCGTGGCAATCAGTGTCTGAACGGTCAGGGCCAGGAAGGGGCTTGGCGTGTCTTCCCAGCGCTCCACGCCGAAGAGCCAGCCGCTGATCAATATTGCACTTTGAAGCCCGAACAGCACGAGTGCCAAATTGTTGCCGACCAGCATCGTCGTAATGAATCGCTCAGGCCTGCCCAGCAAATGCATGACAATCTTAGAGCCGCGGCCTCCTTGGTTCATGTCGAGTTCGGCCTGCAAACGATTGGCCGAAACAAAAGCCATTTCCATCCCCGAGAAAAAGGCCGAGGCAAACAGCGAAAGCAGCAGTAGCGTCATCGCTGTATACGTTTTCGAACGGTGCGGCGCATGAAATACCATCCAAACGCCATGGCCGGAATGAACAGCATGTCCTTCCCCGAACTCCATCCGTACAAGGCAATTTCACGCAACGCCGCCAGAAGCGACGCGATGCCCACAATCAAGAAGAAGACCTCAACGATGCGGTGGATGTCAATGCGTTTGTCGTTCATGGCTTGCGTACAAAAATATGCCCAGTGGGCTCCAAAATACGATAGTTGTCAAA
>CALACF010000347.1 GCA_937890245.1 uncultured Flavobacteriales bacterium | reverse complement strand
CGTTTCCTTTGACTGCCACAGCCTACTTGTTCACGCTGGAGCATCCTGGGAATGGGCCTTTTCACCCGCTCCCGCCTATATCTCATCGTCCACAGACCGCGACCCAGTTGTCGTCTTTGGAGCAGGCGGCAGCTATGACGTCACATTGACGGTCACCGATGCCAGCGGGGCGAGCTCGACCCAAACGGTCCCCGCCATGGTGACGGTAGGCCCCAACAGCAATTGCACGGCCAGTCCTGTTTCCGGCGAGTCCCTTTATTGCAGCGGAAACACAGCGCACGGCATCACGCAAGACCTGGACATCACGACCAACCACCTCACGGCCATGGCCTGGGTGCACCCCGACGGCATCCAAGGCGGGTACACAGGCATCGTGCTCGATGCGAGCGAAAGCGCCGGATTCAACTTCCGGGAGAACAATGAAATCGGATACCATTGGCCGGGCGGACAGTGGTGGTGGACCAGCGGCCTCGTCGCCCCCGCTGGCCAGTGGTCCCACGTTGCGATGGTACTCACCCCGGCGGGCGTCACTATTTATGTCAACGGCGAAGCGGCCTCTCAAAACTTCACCGCCTCGGAGGTCCAGCTGCACACCCAGCTGATCGGTAGTTACAAGAACTGGGGCGGGCGGAATATGAACGGCCGAATCGACGAGGTTAAGATCTGGAATCGGGCGCTCAGCATGGGCGAAGTCCGCGAGCAGCGCCACATCAACTTGTCGCCTGCCGAGGCTGAGTCCGACCCCGACTTGCTCAGCTATTTCCAGTTCAACGAGGACATCTACTATCTGGTGAACAAGAAACCCGGCCAAGGAAACGGCATGTTCAGCGGTGGTGCGACGCGCGTTCTGTCCGAGGCGCCAGTCGGTGCGGGGGCCCGCGACCGTTTCGATCTTAATGGGGCCGGCCTCTACCCAACCCCAAATTGTGGAGGCTCGATTGAAACGGCAGCAGGCGGCTCTACCCCTGGTGGCGAAGTGGTCTTCAATCGGCTGGACCTTGCACCTGCCGGACCACCTGAAGACCACGTCGATGGCTCCGGATATTGGATTGTCAATACGTACGGTTCTGCTGGAGCTGAAGCGGCCATCAGCCCCATCGAAGCTTGGAACCTGGCCACGGACGCATCCGCATTGGCAGGCTTTGCCGGTGGAGCGGGCGTGCTCACATTGCAGCGGCGCGGCAGCCACAGCAGCAGCGCAGGAGAATGGACGCCCCTGTGCAGCGGCCCCGGCCAAGTGAGCGCCTCAAGCGGCTCGGCCGCGACGGCGACAGGCAGCTGCGGACTGGCTGCCACTGGCCAATTCACCTTGAGTGGCGCACCGGGCTGCCCTGGCGACATGAATGGCGATCTACTCGTTGGGGTCATGGATGTATTGGCCTACTTATCCAGCTTTGGATGCAGCGCCGACTGTGGAATAGCCGATATCAACGGCGATGGACTCGTGAACACGACCGACCTGCTGCTCGTACTCAGCTTGTTCGGTGAAACATGCCCCGGCTGACCCTTTGAAACTACGCGCATGAAAATCGAAGCCAATTCACCGGATCAATATCTGGAAAACGTACCGGAAGACAGGAAGTCGCCGATCGCACAGCTGCGCAAGGCCATCCTCGAAAATCTACCTGAAGGATTCGAGGAAACAATGAGCTACGGGACGATCGGCTACGTCGTCCCTCACGCGCTATACCCCTCTGGCTATCACTGCGACCCGAAGTTGCCGCTGCCCTTCATCAACCTGGCTTCGCAGAAGAATTTCGTCGCGCTTTATCATATGGGCATCTATACGGACCCCGATTTGCTCACATGGTTCCAGAATAATTGGGATGCCAATGTTTGCGGCAAACTCGACATGGGCAAGAGCTGCATTCGCTTCAAGAAGATGGACCGCATCCCGTTTGAACTGATCGGTCAACTTGTGGCGAAGATGAGCGTGGCGGACTGGGTCGCGCGGTACGAGGCGGCCTACGTCAAGAAGAAGAAGAAGTAGTAGAAGAAGAGGTAGGTGTCGCAGTGGCCGGGAACCAGCGCGATTATGCTCAACGCAGGGCGACCTTTTTTGCCCAACCCGCGACGTTTGTCGTCGGCTCCAGTCCGATGATCACCACCGGCGGCATGCCCGACGGCACGCCCCAAACCCATTGAGAGCTGCCGCTGAGGCTGCCGCTGTCGAGCAGCTTGCCCGAAACATCCCAGACCTTCCATTGCGCGGCCGACCATGGGGCCGGAATGTCGACGCGGACTGTGCCTGGCAGCACCTCGGTGATGCTCGGCAGGCTGGGTGTTGGGCTGAAGGTGGCGAGGCCGTCCGGACCGGTGGCTGTGCCCTTTAGGTATCGGACCACACCGGATTGGGCAGCCTTCCAGACGAGGTGGACGTCTATTTCAAAGGGCGCCTCCGATGTCGCGGAGCCGAGCCGGACGACCGGTTTTTTGTGGTGGCCCGAGAATTCCGAGGTAAGGTTGAGGGACGTCTCGCTCAAATAAGATGCGTCGTTCAAGGCAAGCGACATGCGGACATCGTAGCCCGCCTGATTTTCCTCCCAGACCAAGACGGCCAGTGGCGAGCCATCACCCAACAGGCGTACGTCCATCACCGGGGCGTTCTGGATTCCACTCTCACTGGTAACCGGAGACACGCTGTGGGCGGAGAGCCACTCGCCCGCATTTGAATTGGCCTCAAGATCAGCCTGAGAAAGGAAAATTCGGCTCGAACTGGTCACGGGGTCCTCGTTCATGAACGAGAACCAATGCGTCCCATCGGCCATCGGACCCGCCGCGGTGGCACCTGATGCTGGGCAACTCGAGACCACCCAGTCGATGGGATCGATGTCCAACGCGGTGCTCCAATCCTGGCCATCATCCGAGCCGACGAGCCAGAAATCACGCGTGTTGCTGTTGTTGTTTCGGATGGCGTTGTAGTAGCGTCCGTTGGCAAAAAACGGGGCGGACGGGCAGCATTCGCAGACCTGGTCGCCATCCATCAAGTCGCTAGAATTCACAGGAGGGAGCCACGAAAGCCCACCGTCGAGCGACTGTATAGCCGCCTCGTACTTGTTTTCTCCCGCGCCACCGGCGATCAC
>CALACF010000346.1 GCA_937890245.1 uncultured Flavobacteriales bacterium | reverse complement strand
CGTGGTAAGACCCCTGTACAGGGGTGCGACGTCAATCTTAACATACTGTGGCACAGCGACATACAATCGGCGACTTGTACTGGCCAGTCCCGGCGAGTAGTAGAGCGCTTGGCGTCGGAGCGGCTGTGCTGTACGCTTTAAGGCGAGTCGTGGCGCAGTCCGACCACAGAGAATATCGACACAAATCGTCTCCAGCTGACAATCTTATGCCCAAGCCAAAAGCCGACCGACCCGCTCCTCGCCACAAGATCCTCCTACGCGCCGCCTACGATCTGGCCAAACGGGCTTCCGACTCTCGTGTGGTGCTTGAGACGGAAGCCGTCCAGGTCATGTACGACGGCGCCAACTGTGATGGGGGCTGCTTGATGGAGGACATCGCCGACGTGCTCGGCATCGACCCTGCCACGACCGACCCGATCCCATTGAACCCTGAAGACTAACCATGGCTGGATCACTAAACCACATTGTAGACGACGACGGAACCTTCACGATGTCGCTCATCGAGAACCTGGGAGACGCTCACGAGGCCCTGGACGAGTGCTTCCACATCATCAGGGCTCTCACGGGCGGCGACAAGGAGAGGGTCAACGCTGTTGGCAGGCGGCTGCTCTTCCCGGGCATAAAGGCCGACATGGTCGAGGGTGGGGAGGACTCGCTGGCCGAGAGCAGCCAGGAGGAGGCTCCGGCCCAGGATGGTGAGGTCGAGGACCCTGAGGAGATCGACTGCCCAGACTGCGGCCACTCCATGGTGGTGCCACCGTTCATCCTCGCTCCTGTCACGCTGAGCTGCCGATGCGCAGCCTGCGATGGCAAGTTTCTCGCCTTCCTGTGAAATTAGCTGTTTGCACCCTCCACGTATTCGTATACAACTACCAGCTCAACGATTTGACGTGGTGAGTAACCACGTCGAGACCTGGACCACCGAGTAGGTGGCCATCAACAAACAAGAACAACGACGATAAGGACAATGAAAACTACCGATAGAACACTCAACCAGCCGTGCACCGCCTGGACCGACAAGGAGCTACACGATGCTCGCAACGCGTTCAACAGAAACATGTTGACCCAAAAAACCTCACCTGAGGTGATCAAGGCTGCCGCAAGCACCATGAGAGCGGCAGCCGACGACCTTGACAGGACGGCACGCACACTCCGCCGAACCGGTCACAGTCTCTACGCCACCAGGGCCGTGGAGATCATCTCAGCCCTGCAACCCAAGCTGAACGTGGACCTGATCGTCACGAAAGCCGTGCAGGAAGCCGTGCTCCTGGAGACGCTGAAGATGGAGGCCAAGACGAATGTCCAGCCTCGTATCACAGTCTCTGAGGTTGAAAATGATGCCGCTGAGCACCGCCTCCAAGTGAAGTACTTCGCTAACGACGACGCGTGGGAATGCCACCTCATGCTGATGAAATCGGACGGGGAATACCGAAAGGTACACGCTGACCGGATTCTCATCGAGGTCCTCGGTGCCAGGACGAAGCGGGCGCTGTCCTCGACCGGAAAGAAGCCCTCCGTGCCCGAGGAGCATCCCACCCTGGTCGTGGTCGACGGGCAGCACCGGCAGGCTGTCGGAGCAGATGAGGCGAGATCAGCTGAGGCAATCGTCTCTGTGAAGTACCACAATAGCAAGGCCCTGAGGAGTCTGCACAACGCGCTGCTGGAAGCGGATGGGGAATACCGTAAGGTGCACGATGAGCGGATTGCCATCGCGGTCCACGATGAGCGGAAGGCTGCCGAGGAGAGGAGGGTTGCCTCGGAGCGCTCGGAAGCCCGCCTGCTGAGCGAGAACAAAGAGTACGCGGCCCTGGCTCAGAAGATGAGCGATATCCGCATGAAGGATAAGCACGCCAGGAAATAACGGGAAAGCGGGGTTAACCATTCGCCCCCTCCCCAGCACTGGGGAGGGGGTCAATCCTCTACGAAATTTGACCTATGACTGAAGAAGAAAGAATTACCAAACAGATCGAACGCTGGGGAAGCACCCCGCACGGACTGCCAGAGGCCAGTGGGATCACGCTCATGCGGGCCTTCATGGCGCTCAGCGTGTTCGCCTGCATGCAGAAGCT
>CALACF010000345.1 GCA_937890245.1 uncultured Flavobacteriales bacterium | reverse complement strand
GTCGACAGGAGGTCGAGTAGGTTTGGCCCGACCACTCTGAGTTCGGGGTTGGCTCCGGTCGACAGGAGCCTGCGTCGCAGGGCAGCAAGGTTGATGCCGAAGATCTCCCTTGCTTCCGCCCTGTCGGGTCTCGACAGCGGCTGGCCAGATCGATCCGGGACGGTCGTTGTCACACGCGAAAGCACGCCGGCCAGCTCCTCGGCCGACAGGCTCCACTCAAGGTCCGCCCGGACCATCCGTACGACTGCCACGGCTTGCTCGCCGAACAGGATGAACGGAGTTTGCTTGTCGAGGACGAAGTAATGGTGGAAGCGCCGCCGCTCTCCAGCGTAGAAGTCCGCGCGATACTCCGCCGTCTTATGGTCGTGATACAGGACGAACACGATCTTCGGAAATGCGACTCGCATCCCGAAAATGAACGCACTCGCGTCATTGAGACCGATCGCGAGCGGATCGACGAACACGGTGTTGATCGGCTTGGACTGGAGGTGGCGACGGGCGTCCTCGAGGGTACCCGCAGTGACGACGCCGTCGACGCGATGCAGCCGACCGAGCACTCCAGCGAGGCCCGCGGCAGAGTAGGGGTCCGGATCGAGCACCAGCGCCGTGATCGGGAGTTGCCCTGTTTCGAGCTGCGTCACTGGCCCACCTCCCAGCTTGTGAATTGACAGCGTGACAGTGGATGCACGTCGACCGCCTACAGATGTTCGTCTTGATGCCTTCTAGACGTAGCAGCTAACGTAAATTTTCCCATCCGCCGGCTAGATTTGAACCGCATGTGAAAAAAGCCTCCGATAACCTTGGTCGTCGTTTCGTCCATTGCATGAAAAATCAGCACGCATGAGCCGGCCGAGATCTTGCTGAGTCTGGCCTGGCCTGGGAAGTTGTTGTTGCGACACAGACTCCCGCCCAGGACGCAGACCATAACCACAGACCATGGCCGCAGCCTACACACACAAAGAACCAGAGGAAACCACAAGATCCAGAACCTACCGGCGACACTGCCGCGGGAAAGCGGCGGACCAACTTCGACAGCTGGGAGTGCCAACCGAGGGCCGCCCGGCCGGATCACCGTCTGCGTAAGTCTACTTGGACGTATGTCAGATCCACGCTCGGCGGGCCGTCCAAAGAGCGACAAGGGGAGCTCTCTTCCCCTGCGAGGAGCTCCAGATGTCAAACCCAACCTCAAATCGTATCCCTGCCCTGCGCCTGCTACTTGTGGAGGATGACCTTGGCCGAGTCGCGCGCTTCGAGAAATGGTTGCCGGACGACGTGCTGCTCGTGAAAGCAGCGAGTGCGGGTCAAGCCATGGGTCTCTTGAAACGAGATCGCGGCAATGTCTACGCTGGGGTACTGCTAGACTACGACCTCCATCTCCAGGCGCTCACCGACGTCGATCGACATTTTAACGGCGGTCACGTGGCGCAGGCGATGATCACCCACTTGGACCCGTGTGACGTGTTGATCCACTCAATGAACGCCACTGGTGGCGGGCTGATGGAGACACTCCTGCACGGTGAGGGCTTTCCGGTGCGGCGCGTGCCTTTTGGCGACCTCACCGCCAAGAAGCTGCTCGAGTGGCTGGCGGAAGTACGCGAGGTCTTCCTCGATGAACACGGCGACTGAGTTGGGCGAGATTCGAGGGAGTAGCCACATGTACCAGCAGGTCCCATTCAAGGCCTCGGCCACTTCCGCCTCGCTCCGCGCCGGCTTCGTAGCCTTCAGCGCCATCGTTTGCAGCCGACAGGTGCGGTGTCTCGCGGCGATGGTGATGTTGGTGGGCAGCGCAAGCTGCAGCGAGCAGGCACCTCAGCCGCACCCAGACGAGAGCCTGCCTATGGTCGGGACATTCGACCTCTCTGGAATGTGTGAGGAGTTCAGGCGATCGTCACGTGCTTCGGCTGGCGATCGTGAGGAACTGCGGGGCGCCACCCCAGCGTCGGCGCCGCTAGGTTCCAACATCCCCAGCGTCACAGCGGTGTTCAAGCGCGTGTCGCTGCCGTTGCCCATGGACCTCGACCGACCGAACGAACATCAGCCATACGCCGTATTTAACAATGGCGAATGCC
>CALACF010000344.1 GCA_937890245.1 uncultured Flavobacteriales bacterium | reverse complement strand
GCTGATGGCGGCTCAATCGGCATTTTCCCTGCGCGTGTGTTCACGTACGTATACCTTATTGTACACATCGCGACAAAGCGCCTTGTACTCGTCGGTTCCACCGAGCTGGATGGTCCCGTTTCCCTCGCTGGTGCGGAATGAGAAGTGGGCCCGCCCACCGGTTTCGCAGCAGACTGCGTGGAGTTTGGACACGTATTCTGCATGGGCCATCAGCAGGGGCATGGGGCCGAAGGGGCGGCCTCGGTAGTCTAAATCCAGGCCGGCAGCGACGACGCGGATGCCGCGGTCGGCCAGCCGGTTGCAGACGTCGATGATGCCCGCGTCGAAGAATTGAACTTCGTCGATGCCGATGACATCTTCGTTTGTGACGGACGCTTCGAGGGCTGCGCTGTCTACAACGGGGACGGCCTGCATGCGCGTGTCGTCGTGTGAGACCACTTCTAGCTTGGCATAACGGTCATCACGTTCGGGCTTGAAGACTTGGACGGACTGTTTTGCAATCACGGCCCGGCGCACCCTGCGGAGCAATTCCTCCGTCTTTCCGGAGAACATCGGGCCGGCAATAACCTCAATGGATCCATTGGGTCCGTGGGGGGGTAAACTCTCGTAGGCGCTCATGCCCCAATTTTACGAATCAAGCGCGAGGAAGGCACTATGAAAAAATGTTCGCAAATGACTTTTCTAAAGAGTTGTTGCTCATTGATTTTCATCCTATATTCGCAGCCCGATTTTTGGGGGTACCTGTTTAAGGAAATGACGCCGTGGATACGCTGAGTTACAAGACCGTTTCGGTCAACAAAGAGAACGCCAACAAGCAATGGCTTGTTGTTGACGTGGAAGGACAACGCCTTGGGCGGGTCTGTTCCGAAATTGCAAAGTTGCTTCGAGGGAAGCACAAAGTAAACTTTACGCCGCACGCGGACTGTGGAGATTACGTAATTGTCATCAACGCTGAAAAGATTGCACTGTCTGGCAACAAGTGGGACGACAAAGAGTACATCCGTTACTCTGGTTACCCAGGAGGTCAACGCAGTCGCACTGCGCGTGAGGTCATGGACCGCACGCCATCCCGCATGGTTGAGCACGCCATCAAAGGCATGTTGCCCAAGAACACCTTGGGACGCGCCATTTACAGAAACCTTCATGTTGTTGTGGGCCCGACCCACAATCACGAAGCCCAGAACCCGAAGGTTCACACATTCGCATCCTGACAATCCCACCAAGTATGGAGACCATCAACACTTCCGGCCGCCGGAAAAACGCTGTCGCCCGCGTCTACATGACCCCAGGCACCGGCTCGGTTACGATCAACAAGAAGGACATCGAAGCCTACTTCCCGCTCGCCACTTTGCGCTACAAAGTGAACCAGCCCTTTCTCATCACTGAGACAGAAGGCCAATTTGACATCAAAGCCAACCTCGACGGTGGTGGAATTTCTGGACAAGCCGAAGCGCTTCGTTTGGCGATTTCAAAAGCCCTCATCGAGGTCAATGACGAACTCAAGCCCGCGCTGAAAGCCGAGGGCCTGACCACCCGTGACCCGCGGATGGTAGAACGGAAAAAATTCGGCCAGAAGAAGGCCCGGAAAAAGTTCCAGTTCTCTAAGCGTTAATCGCTGGGTACAACAACACCTTTTTTATTTACAGCCTCTAGCATCCAATTTCTGCGGACCCCATTTAGGGCTACCGTCGGGAATGCTTACAAAAACCAGGAAAGTAGCATGGCAAGCAACAAATTCGAGCAAATGCTCAAAGCAGGTGTCCACTTCGGACACCTCAAGCGCAAGTGGAATCCCAACATGGCCCCGTACATCTTTACGGAGCGCAAGGGCATTCATATTATTGACCTCCACAAGACGGAAGTCATGTTGGAAGAAGCTGCAGCAGCAGCGCGTCAGATCACAACCAGCGGCAAGCGCATTCTCTTCGTCGCAACCAAGAAGCAGGCAAAGGACATCGTCACAGCATCTGCGACAAGCGTAGGCATGCCCTATGTTACAGAGCGCTGGTTCGGTGGAATGCTGACCAACTTCGCAACGATTCGCAAGGCCATCCGCAAGATGTCTACCATCGACAAGATGGAAGCCGACGGCACCATGATGACCTTGTCGAAACGCGAGCGTTTGCAGATTGCACGCCAACGTGCAAAGCTGGAGAAGAACCTCGGTTCGATTTCGGATATGAACCGCATCCCTGCGGCCGTATTCGTCATCGACGTAACCAAGGAACACATCGCCGTGGCTGAGGCCACCAAGCTCGGTATTCCGATCATCGCAATGGTCGATACAAACTCTGACCCACGCGCTGTGCACTTCCCCGTTCCATCTAACGATGACGCTTCGAAGTCGATCCAAGTCGTTGTTGACGCGATCACTGAAGCCATTCGTTTGGGACTTGAGGACCGCGCTGCTGGAAAGGACAAGCCAGCGCCGAAGGGCGAGAAGGCTGACGCGACTGCAACTGAAGAGGCTCCCGTAGCTGAAGAGGCTCCTGCAACTGAAGAGGCTCCTGTAGTTGAAGCTGCTCCTGTAGTTGAGGCTGCTCCCGTAGCTGAAGCTGCTCCCGTAGTTGAAGCTGCTCCCGTAGTTGAAGCTGCTCCCGTAGTTGAAGCCGCTCCTGTAGCTGAAGCGGCTCCTGCTGCATCTGAGGAGGCTCCGGCCACCGAAGAGGACAAGAAGTAAGACCGAACTTTTACAAAAGCACATCATGAGCATTACTGCAGCTGAAGTGAATTCACTCCGGAAAATGACCGGAGCTGGAATGATGGATTGCAAACGGGCCCTGCAAGAAGCAGAAGGCAACGTGGATACCGCCATTGAAATCCTTCGCAAGAAGGGACAGAAAATTGCCGCAAAACGTGGCGACAACGCGATCGGAGAGGGCGTGATCATCGCCAAGACAAACGCAGACAAGAACTGCGGAGTGTTGGTTGCGTTGAACTGTGAAACCGACTTTGTTGCCAAGAACGGCGACTTCGTGAAGTTCGTCGAGGAGATTGCCGATGTGGCACTTTCATCGTGTTCGTCTGACCGCGACGCATTGATGGCCATGACGCTCCCAAGCGTAGGCATTCCAATCTCGGAGGAGATCACCAACCAGATGGGTCGCCTCGGCGAGCGTTTGGAGCTGACGCGTTTGGAGCAGGTTTGCGACGAATGTGTTGTGGCGTACATCCACCCGGGCAACGGCCTTGCCACCTTGGTGGGTTTCAACGCCCGTCTCAGTGACGATGCTGGGCGCGACGTTGCGATGCAAGCCGCAGCCATGGCACCGATCGCCCTGAACGAAGGTCAACTCAAGCAAGAGGACGTCGACAAGGAGCTCGAAATTGGCCGTGATCTTGCTATTCAAGAGGGGAAGCCCGCTGAGATGGCAGACAAGATTGCCGCCGGACGCTTGAAGAAGTGGTACAAGGAGGTGACGCTCGTCAACCAGATGTTCATCAAGGACAACAAGAAAACGGTTGCAGCTTATGTGAAGGAAGCTGGCGGAAATGACTGCGAGGTCACCGCATTCCATCGCGTTTCATTGAACTAAGTCGCACAGACTTTCGGGCTGAAAGGCCTGTGATTCTTTGCTGAAATATTCTAGAGGCCGTTCCTGAGGGAGCGGCCTCTTTTTTTACGGATATTGCAGCCCGAATGGCGGGTTGTTTGGCTCGTCGCTGAATTGGCCCGATGTGGGCTTGGCCTAAGAGCAAAAATCTAGATGAAGTATCGGCGCGTACTAGTAAAGTTGAGCGGGGAGGCCCTGATGGGCGACAAGCAGTTCGGTATTGACAACGATCGACTTCGGGTGTATGCGCTTGAAATTCAGTCTTTGATAGAGATGGGCGTCGAGTGCGCCATCGTGATTGGTGGAGGAAACATCTTTCGCGGCGTGCAGGCTGTGGAGGGCGGTATGGAACGGACCCAGGGCGACTATATGGGCATGCTCGCTACGATGATCAATGCCATGGCCCTGCAGAGTGCGCTGGAACATATCGGAGTGGACACGCGCTTGCAGTCGGCCATCGAGATGAAGGCGATTGCCGAACCCGTGATTCGCCGCCGTGCAATGCGCCATTTGGAGAAAGGCCGGGTCGTGATTTTCGGTGCGGGAACGGGCAACCCGTTTTTCACCACTGACAGCGCCGCTTCGTTGCGCGCGATCGAAATTGAAGCAGATGTCATCTTGAAGGGAACCCGGGTGGACGGCATTTATACGGCCGACCCAGAGAAGGACCCGACCGCCACGCGCTACGATAAGTTGACGTTTGACGAAGTGTTCAAGCGCGGCTTGCGGGTGATGGACATGACGGCCTTTACCTTATGCAACGAGAACAATTTGCCCATCATCGTATTCGATATCAACGAGCTTGGAAATTTAGAGAGAATCGTTCGCGGGGAGGAAATAGGCACCCTTGTGCAAGTTTGAAGTGGAAGTTAGAGAATAGAATAGCATGTCAGAATTGATAGAATTGGCCTTGGAGTCAGCGGAAGAAGCGATGAATAGCGGAATGGAGCATCTGGAAGCGGAGCTGCGAAAAATTCGTGCAGGCCGTGCCCACCCTTCGATGCTTGACAGTGTCAAGGTCGATTATTATGGCTCAATGACCCCGATTTCGCAGGTGTCAAACGTATCGGCAACCGACCCGCGCACCCTGACAGTGCAGGCTTGGGAGAAGACGATGCTCGACGCCATCGCAACCGGGATCACCAATGCAAATTTGGGCTTGAACCCGATGAACAACGGCGAGGTATTGATTATCTCTGTTCCGGCATTGACAGAGGAACGGCGGAAGGAGTTGGCAAAGCAGGCCCGTGCGGCTGGTGAGCATGCAAAGGTCGGCTTGCGCAATGCGCGCAAGGAGGCAAATGATGAGATCAAAAGCGCCAAGGATGATGGCCTGAGCGAGGACGAAGCCAAGGCGGCCGAGACCAATGTTCAGCAGCTCACCGATGGCTTTGTCAAGCGAATTGAAGAGCGCGTGTCGACCAAGGAGGCCGACATTATGACTGTTTGATTGCATTGCGCGCAGCCTCTCGGGCTTGCGCATCGATTTCAAACAGGGCCTCGAGCGAGGGCTTTTGAACCGCTGGAATGGCGGCGAGGGCCTCTTCGATCACGGCGCTCATCTGGGTGAACCCTACTTTTTTCTCGAGGAAAGCGGCGACGGCGATTTCGTTCGCCGCGTTTAAAATGCAAGGGGCGCTGCCGCCCTCAGCGATGGCGTCGTAGGCGAGTTGCAAATTTCGAAACGCTTTGGTGTCGGGCTGCTCGAAGGTCAACTCGGGGTAGTCCATGAAACTGAAGCGAGGAAATTCGTTCTGGAGCCGTTGAGGGTAGCCGAGTGCATATTGAATCGGCAACTTCATATCAGGCACGCCCAGTTGGGCAATGATGCTGCCGTCTTGGAATTGGACGCCGCTGTGCACGACGCTTTGGGGGTGCACGACCACGTCGATTTGGTCGACGCCGACTTCGAACAACCACTTCGCCTCAATCACCTCCAGCCCTTTGTTCATCATGGATGCAGAGTCGATCGTGATCTTCGCTCCCATGGTCCAATTCGGGTGTTTCAGCGCCTGCTCCAACGTGACCGATGCCAATTTCTCTGCGGTGTAACCACGAAACGGGCCGCCCGACGCGGTCAAAATCAGCTTCTCGATGGGGTTGTTGCCTTCGCCGGTGAGGCATTGGAAGATGGCCGAGTGCTCGGAGTCGACGGGCAGCAAAGCCACGTTTTTTCGCGCTGCCGCCTTGGTGACGAGTTCTCCGGCTACGACGAGTGTTTCCTTGTTCGCAATGGCGATGTGCTTGCCCGCTTCGATCGCGCGCATGGTTGGCGCGAGCCCGGCAAAGCCGACCAGGGCGGTAAGAACGATGTGGATGCTGTCCATTTCCACGAGTTGGGCGATGGCGTCGTTGCCGGCGTACACCTTGATGTCGTGGGGCCAGAGTGCGTCCTTGACTTTTCCGAGTTGGGATTCGTCGGCGATGGCGACTGCGTTTGGCCTGAATTCCAATGCTTGCGCGATGAGCAAATCGGCGTTGCGCCCGGCGGTCAGCACTTCAACGACGAACTGTTCGGAATGGGCGCGCACCACCTCAAGGGCTTGCGTGCCGATGGATCCGGTGGACCCAAGGATGGCGATGTGGCGGGTCATATGGCGTTGTAAGACTTCAAAGAAAGCCCAATTCCAGCCTTGCCTCTTCGCTGATCATGTCCTTGGTCCAAGGCGGCTCAAATACGACTTCGACTGTTGCCACCTCAACGCCCTCAAGGGTCATCACTTTGTCTTCCACGTCGCGCGGCAGACTCTCGGCGACTGGGCAATTTGGTGAGGTGAGGGTCATGTCGATGTCGACGCGCTTGCGCTCGCTGTCGATTTTTACCTCATAGATTAAGCCAAGTTCGTAGATGTCGACCGGAATTTCTGGGTCGAAAATCGTCTTCAATGCGGCGATTACTTCTGCTGAGGTCGGCATGGTGTTGGGGGTCGTCATGCGAGGGACTTTAAGGCGGTCAGTTTAATTTTCTGTACCATGCTACTCAAACCGTTGGATCGATTCGGGCTGAGGTGGTCGTGAAGGCCAATTTTCTGCAGACAGTGCAAATTGGCCGTTGCGATTTCAGCCGCTGGCGCATTTGAGAACAGTTCTAAGACCAATGCAACAAGGCCCTTGGTGATGATAGCATCACTGTCGGCGGTGAATGTAAGGTGGCCATTGTCGTGCGTTTTGCAGGCAATCCATACGCGCGATTGGCAGCCTTGGATAAGGTTCTCGTCAACGCGGTCGGCTTCAGCCATGGGCTTGAGCTCTTTGCCCAGCTCGATGAGATGCTCATATTTCTCCATCCAGTCGCCGAACATTTCGAAAGTCTCGATCAGTTCTTGCTGGCGCGGCTCGAGGTTCATTGTGGGCTGTGCGTCGGTCATAGCAGCATGTTGACTGCGCGCTTCAAGGCCTCGATGGCCCGGTCGACCTCTTCAAAACTGTTGTAGACGGCAAATGAAATGCGGATCGTGCCGCCTGTTTCAGCAAGTCCGAGTGCAGCCATGAGTGGCTCGGTGCAGTGGTGGCCTGTGCGGGCGGCGATGCCCTGGTTGTCGAGGAGGGTGGCGAGATCGGCGGGGTGAATGGCGGGCGCGTTTTCGGGCTGGATGACGAAGGAGATGACGGAGGCCTTCTGGGTGCCAGTTGCGGGCCCGAGGATGCGCAGGCCGTCGATTTGTAGGAGCTGCTTGGTTGCGCGACTTGTGAGGGCTTCTTCGTGGGTTTGTGCGTTTTGCAGGCCAATTTTGTTCAGCCAATCCAGGGCGAGCCCGAAGCCAATTGCGCCGGAGATGTGCGGGGTGCCAGCTTCGAATTTGAAGGGCAGCTCGCCGAAGGTGGTCCCTTCGAAGGAGACGCTTTTGATCATTTCTCCGCCGCCGCGCCAAGGTGGCATGGCGTCGAGGACGTCGGCCCGTCCGTACAGGGCGCCAATGCCCGTGGGCCCGTACGCCTTGTGTGCTGATACCGCATAGAAGTCGCAGCCGATTTTCTGTACGTCAATCGGCAAATGGGGGAGGGCCTGGGCGCCGTCGACAAGGGTTGTGGCGCCGGCATTTCTTGCTTCAAGGCAAAGTTCTTCGACCGGATGGATGGTTCCCAGCGCGTTGGAAACGTGGCCCAGCACGACGAGTTTGGGCTTGAGGTCTTGGAGTTGGCGCGTGAAGGCGGCCCGGTCGATTTGTCCGGCGCGTTCGCCCTGGAGCTCGATCTCGATGGGTTCGACGATCGCATCGCAGTTCTCGGCGATCATTTGCCAGGGGACCAGCGCGGCGTGGTGGGCATCGCGGGGAACCAGCACGACGTCTCCAGCATCCAAATTTACTCGGCCCCAGGTTTGTGCAACGAGGTTGATGGCGTCGGTGGTGCCGGAGGTGAAGATGATTTCCTTGCTGTGGGCCGCTCCAAGATGTAGGCCAATTTTCTCTCGGGCCCCTTCAAAATCTCGGGTGGCGCGGGCGGCCAAATGGTGTGCGGACCGGTGGATATTGGCATGGTGATGCGCCAGATATTCACGCTGACCTTCGATCACGGCAAGCGGTTTCTGGCTCGATGCGGCGCTGTCGAGGTAGACCAAGGGCTGGCCGTTGACCTCGCGGCTGAGGATCGGGAACTGCTGGCGGATGGCGCGGATATCGAGCATTGCGGGCGTGTAAAGCGTGGCGGCGGCCTCAAGCATGGATACGCTCCAAGAAGAGGGCTTCCACGTGCTCACGTGCTTCGGGCCGCAATCCCACGATGGACTCGGCCATGAAGGCTTGGGTTAAAAGTCGGCGGGCTGCGGCTTCGGGCATTCCGCGCGAGCGTAAGTAGAACACAGCCTCCTCGTCGAATTGGCCCGTGGTGCAACCGTGGCTGCAGCGGACGTCGTCGGCGTAGATTTCGAGTTCGGGTTTTGCGTAAATCGTGGCGCCCCGCTCGAGCAGAATGTTGCTGTTCTTCTGAAAGGCTTCAATGCGCTGGGCGTCCTGGTGCACCTTGATTTTTCCGTTGAATACAGCCTTGCCTCCTTTGAAGGCGAGGCCTTTGTATAATTCGGAGCTTGTGCCATCGGGCATGGCGTGGTCGATGCGCGTGTGGTGGTCCGTGAACTGGCCGTCTCCTGGGGCGAAACACCCGTGGAATGTGGCGTTTGCCCGCTCGCCGATTTGCTCGATATGCAAATCGTTGCGAAGCCAATGCGCGCGGGCCGTGGCGGTGTGCACCTCGATCTTGCTGTCCGCAGCTTGGGTCAAGTGCAAATGGGAAACGTGCGCGCTCTGGCCCGCTTCATCTTGCACGAATTCTAGTTTCAGCTCGGCTTTCTCGTCAACGCGAGCGTCGAAAGCCAGGTTCATCAGGCCGTCGGCTTCGGCGCTGGCTGAAGTCCACAACAGCACTTCGGCTTTTGCTCCAGCTTCGAGACAAACGATGTTGCGCGGATGCGCTGCGATGCCTGCACCCGACAAATGGTGCTCCACCACGATGGGTTTGCTGCTGATGTCCACGCCTTTGGGGACGTAAATACAGGCGCCATCTTGGCTGCCCTCGGCTTGCAATGCTGCGAACCATTCTTTGTCAGCAAAAGCTCCGCGTCCCCATGTCTTGAGCAGTCCTGGGTTGGCCTTGATGGATTCTCCCCACGTTCCGATGTACGCGCCGTCGAGTGTGACGCCCGTAGAAAGCGCGGCCATGAAATGACCATCGACGAACACGAGCCGGTGGGCGTCGAGGTTGGGTAAGGGCCTTTGCGCTGGCGCAGAACCAGGCGCGGTGGCCGGATGCATCGCCCGCCCGAGCATGTTGCTGGCGCGCGTGTACCGCCAACGCTCGTCGCGTGAAGTCGGAAACGTCAGCCCTGCAAAATCGGGATTTGTACGCCCTGTAGCTTCAGCCGCCCAAGCGGCCACTTTCACCCCGCGATCTTCCTTGGTAGCCAACATCACACCGCCTCTTTGACCCAGTCGTAGCCCTTTTCTTCGAGCTCTAACGCGAGCTCCTTGCCGCCGGAGCGAACAATCTGACCAGCGGCCAACACATGCACCCGGTCCGGGACGATGTGGTCGAGCAAACGCTGATAGTGCGTGATTACCAAGAATGAGCGCTTCTCGTCGCGCATCGCGTTAACCCCTGCGCTCACGATGCGCAGCGCGTCGATATCCAGGCCTGAATCTGTTTCGTCCAATACGGCGAACATTGGCTCAAGCATGGCCATTTGGAAAATCTCATTCCGCTTCTTCTCGCCGCCGGAAAATCCTTCGTTCACCGAGCGATCGCGAAGCTTTCCGTCCAACTCCACGAG
This sequence comes from uncultured Flavobacteriales bacterium, assembly GCA_937890245.1. Taxonomy (GTDB): domain Bacteria; phylum Bacteroidota; class Bacteroidia; order Flavobacteriales_D; family Sanyastnellaceae; genus UBA8752. The sequence continues at coordinate 2,223 of CALACF010000344.1, read as the reverse complement.
TTGGGCGCAGCGCTTGACCTTGGCGAGGAAGTCCTTGGCAGAAATCGGGTCCTGCCCTTTTTGCTCGCGGATGCTGCCAATCGCAGTGCGCAAAAAGTTCATGTTCGAGACGCCGGGGATTTCAACGGGGTATTGAAAGGCGAGGAAAATTCCAGCAACGGCACGTTCTGTGGCATCGAGACCGAGAAGATCGACCCCGTTGAACTCAATGGAGCCTTGGGTTACTTCGTAATCGTCGCGCCCCGCCAAAATTGAGGCGAGCGTGCTCTTCCCCGATCCATTCGGCCCCATGACGGCGTGCACTTCGCCCGTGGCAATCTCGAGATTCAGACCGCGCAGGATCTCAGTGTCTCCAATGCGAGCGTGTAGATTTGTGATCTTCAGCATAATATATCGTTTAAGCCCTTGTTGATTTAGCCGACACTTCCTTCGAGGGAAATGGCGAGCAATTTTTGCGCCTCAACGGCAAATTCCATGGGCAGCTTGTTCAGCACCTCCTTGGCGTAACCATTGACAATCAGTCCGATGGCCTGCTCTTCGGTCATGCCTCGCTGGAGGCAGTAGAACATCTGGTCCTCTCCGATGCGTGAGGTGGTGGCCTCGTGCTCGACTTTTGCCGATGGGTTGGAAATCTCAATGTAGGGGAAGGTGTGCGCGCCGCTGGTGTCGCTCATTAGCAACGAGTCACATTGCGAAAAGTTCCGCGCGTTATCCGCACCAGCGGTCATCTGGACGAGCCCTCGGTAGCTGTTTTGGCTCCGGCCCGCGGAGATGCCCTTCGAGATGATCGTGCTATGTGTGCCCTTGCCGAGGTGGATCATCTTGGTTCCGGTGTCGGCTTGTTGCCGGCCAGATGTGACTGCAACAGAGTAGAATTCGCCTATTGAGTGGTCACCCTTCAAAATGCAACTCGGGTATTTCCAAGTGATGGCGCTGCCCGTTTCTACCTGCGTCCAGCTGATTTTCGCACGCGTCTCGCAAATGCCGCGCTTGGTCACAAAATTGTAAACTCCACCGACGCCGTTTGCATCGCCTGGATACCAATTCTGAACGGTGCTGTACTTCACTTCCGACTCGTCCATAGCAACGATCTCCACAACGGCAGCATGCAGCTGGTTTTCATCACGTTGTGGTGCCGTGCAGCCCTCGAGATAGCTGACGTAGCTGCCCTTGTCGGCAACTATAAGCGTTCTTTCGAATTGGCCTGTACCGGAGGCATTGATGCGGAAGTAAGTGGAAAGCTCCATCGGACAACGCACGCCAGGCGGGATGTAGCAGAACGATCCGTCTGTGAAAACGGCAGAATTCAGGGCGCTGAAGAAGTTGTCTTTAACGGGCACTACAGATCCGAGATACTTGCGCACGAGCTTCCCGTGCTCGCGTATCGCCTCGCCCATCGAGCAGAAAATGATCCCCTTCTCGGCGAGTGTTTTTTTGAACGATGTCGAAACGCTGACCGAATCCATGACGAAATCAACGGCGACATTGTTTAGGCGCTTTTGCTCTTCAGTCGAAATGCCGAGCTTGTCCATGGTCCTGCGCATCTCCGGATCTACGTCGTCAAGCGAGTCGAGCTGAGGCTTGCTTTTGGGCGCCGCGTAATAACAAATTTTCTGGTAGTCGAGCGGCGTGTAATCGACGTGGGCCCACACCGGCTCCTCCATGGTTTTCCACGTTTCAAACGCCTTGAGCCGCCAGTCGAGCATCCACTGTGGCTCTTCTTTTTTCGCGCTCAACAGCCGGATGGTATCGTCGGTCAATCCAGGCGGAATTCGATCAGATTCGATGTCCGTGGTGAATCCGAATTCGTATTCCTTCTGGGTGAACTCGTCGAGTAGGGGGTTTTGGTCGGAGGCTGACATGGATTGGGCTAGAAAAAAGTCAGATTGAGAAGCTCTCCCCGCAGCCGCAAGTGCGGTTGGCATTGGGGTTGTGGAAGACGAAGCCCTTGCCGTTGAGACCGCCCGAATATTGCAATTCGGTGCCCACGAGGTAGAGGTAGCTTTTCTTGTCGACAACGACTGTTACGCCGTTGTCCTCAAATGATTGGTCGCCTTCCAGTTGGTTGTTGTCGAAGTCGATGTTGTACATCAGGCCCGAGCAACCGCCACCCTGCACGCCTACGCGCAGAAAACTTCCATCTGGCTGGCTGTCCTGCTGGAGGAGTTTGGCCACTTGTTCGCGGGCGGAGTCACTTACTTTGATCATCTGAATGCCAATTAG
>CALACF010000343.1 GCA_937890245.1 uncultured Flavobacteriales bacterium | reverse complement strand
CGAGTAAAACCCCGGAGGAGGCCCGCCACGGATTGATGGACCGCTTTGAACTCAGCGAGTTGCAGTCGCGTGCCATCTTGGATATGCGTTTACAGAAGCTCACGGGTTTGGAACGCGACAAGTTGCGCGCCGAATACGACGAGCTCATGGTGATTATCGGACGCTTGGAGGAAATTCTAGCGGATCGCGCCCTTCGCATGGACATCGTCAAGGGTGAGTTGCTAGAAATGCGAGAGAAGTTTGGAGACGAACGCCGCTCACAGATCGAACACAGCTCCGCCGAACTCAGCGTCGAGGATATGATTCCGGACGACCAGGTCGTGCTGACCATCTCCCATGCAGGGTACATCAAGCGCACCAAATTGGCCGAATACCGCTCGCAGAGCAGGGGAGGTGTAGGAAGCAAAGGGGCTACGACCCGGGATTCGGACTTTGTAGAGGAAATCTTTACAGCGACCAACCACAATTGGCTTCTCATCTTTACGCAAAAGGGCAAGTGCTTCTGGATGCGCGTCTTCGAAATCCCGGAAGGGGCGAAGGCGACGAAGGGCAGGGCTATCGTCAACTTGATCAACCTCGAGTCAGACGACAAGGTCATGGCCTACATCCCGGTGAAGGACATCAAGAACCCTGAATATGCTGGCGCCCACAACGTCGTGATGTGCACGAAGAAGGGCCTCGTCAAGAAGACTGCTCTCGAGCAGTATTCGCGTCCTAGGACCAACGGCATCAACGCCGTGACCATCCGTGAGGGCGACGAATTGGTCCAGGCACGCCTGACCGATGGGAAGAACGAAATCTTGATCGGACTCAAGTCCGGCAAGGCGATTCGCTTCAGCGAGGAAAAAGTTCGCACTGTCGGCCGTACGTCCATGGGCGTTCGCGGCGTTACGTTGGCCAACGATAAAGATGAGGTCGTCGGCATGGTCGTGATTCGCGACCCTGAGGCGCAGGACATTTTGGTGGTCAGTGCAAACGGCTACGGAAAACGCTCGGCCGTTGAAGACTACCGCGTCACAAATCGCGGCGGAAAAGGGGTGAAGACCCTGAGCGTCACGGAAAAGACAGGCGAATTGGTCGCCATCCTGGGCGTGACAAACGATGACGATTTGATGATCATCAATAAGTCAGGTGTTACGATTCGTACCTCGCTTGACGAGTTGCGTACCATGGGCCGCGCCACGCAAGGGGTTCGATTGATCTCGCTGAAAGGCAAGGACGAAATCGCCGCTGTATGCCGCACGCCAAAGGAAGAAGAGAACCGGAACTTGGATGCAGACGGCGAGGAGGGCGAAGCCCCGGATGCTGCGGAATCTGACGATGCAAACGAAACGGAAGACTAAATCTTGAGGCCGGTTTTGAAACCATGGCACGCGATGTGCTTATTTCGCCGGTGATTCATCTGAACAATACTGAAACCATGAAGCAAGTGCAATGCGCCCGTTTGGCGCTAATCGTCCTGTTGATGGCTCCATTGAGCGCCTTCACACAAAAGAATGTGGTCAGCGCATTCAACGCCAATCAGAAAGGAAAGTTCCTCGATGCGGCGGGCTACATCGAATTGGCCCTCGAAAACCCCAAAGCGGTTGAAAAGGAGAAAACCTGGCGCTACCGTGGAGATATCTACATGAGCATCGCTGCCGACTCGGTTCTTTTCGCGTCAGAAATAGCAGCCGGCCGTGATCCGCTGGCTATTTTAATGGAGAGCTACACGAAAGCGGACGCCCTCGATATCAAGGGGCGGTACGAAGAAGACCGCATGCTCCGGATTGCTCAAGCTGCAGGAATTGCAGCTAACGCAGCCATTTCCCATTTCAACGTGGGGATGTACAAACGCGCAGGCGATTTGTTCATCCAGTCCAATGACATGACGGAAATGGTCGGCGGCCTCGATACGTTGGCCTTGTTCAACTCGGCATTGTGCTATGAAAAAGCCAATTTGAACGCCATGGCAATCCAGCAATATATGCTCACGGGTATGTACAGCTATCA
>CALACF010000342.1 GCA_937890245.1 uncultured Flavobacteriales bacterium | reverse complement strand
GAATTCGGCGATTCCGAGTCGACCACCTTCTGCATTGGCGCAGGCACAGGCTGTACGGACAGCGCTGCGTGTAACTATGACGCCGATGCCACGATCAACGACGGATCATGCGATTACAGCTGCACTGGCTGCACCAATGCTGGGGCATGCAACTACAATCCAGACGCAACGCAAGACGACGGCTCATGTGTTATGCCAGATGCCGATGGCAACTGCGCTTCTTGCTTTGATTTGACGATCATCACGGACGATTACGGTGCCGAGACAACATGGGATCTCGCAGATGCAGCAGGCACAGTGGTTTGGAGCGGCGGACCTTATACAAACACCGTAGTCGAAACGCTCGCCTTGTCAAACTGTGACTTGCCTGACGGGTGCTACACCTTCACCATCTACGACGATTTCAGCGACGGCATCTGCTGCGCATATGGAACGGGAAGCTACAGCCTCAGCGCAGGTGGCGTTGTGGTTGCTGCAGGCGGCGAATTCGGCAGTTCAGAGTCCACCACCTTCTGTACCGACGGTAGCGTGGCGGGTTGTACCGATTCTGAAGCTTGCAACTACAACGAGAATGCAGTCATCGACGACGGTTCGTGCAACTACGACTGCGGCGTGGGCTGCACCGACCCCGTGGCTTGCAACTACAATCCTGCTGCAACGGAAGACGACGGCTCATGCACGTATGATGACGGCATCACCGACTGTGATGGCAACTGTTACAACGACGAGGACGGCGACGGCATCTGTGACGAAGATGAGGTGCCCGACGGCAGCTTCACGGAATTGACCTTCGAACTTGTAGGCTTCAATACCGTGGGCACGATGAACACCTACCGCGTATATGCCAATTTTACAGATCCTACCGACGAATTGACTGCGGTTTTCGGCTTCGATGACTTCCCATTGGGCGCGAGCTCAGACATGGGCTTCTACCAGGACCCTCTTGGCGGAGCGACACCCGCGTTGGTGAATCCAGATTTGTTCAGTGCGTTCCCCAGCTTGGAATACGACACGTGGCTCACGGTGGGCGGCGCAGACAATTCAGCAGCTATCAACCAAGTGGGCATCGACTTCACCACGTTTGAGGCCGGCGGCGATTTGCTCGTAGACGACTTCACAGGCGGATCTGTCTATGTCTACCCAGGTATGGAACCGACAGCCTTGCCGGATGCGCAAGGACGTGTGCTGATCGGTCAGTTCACCACGGACGGTGAGGTCACTTTGCTGATCAACTTACAATACCGCATGGCCACGGGCGAGAATCCCCAGGTTACGGGGCTTGAATTGCTATTCCCTGGCACCCCTGATTGTCCAGGCGACTGGAACAACGACGGGCTGATCTCGGTCTCGGACCTGCTGCTTGTTTTGAGCGAGTTTGGATGCGATACTGGCTGTAGTTACGACATGACCGGCGACGGTGCGGTAACGACGAGCGACATGCTCAACATGCTCGCACTGTTTGGTAGCTCATGCCCTGAGTAAGAAAAAGCCAATCGACGGAATAAAAAAAGCCCGGGCTCATAACGAGCTCGGGCTTTTTCTTGCCTAAAATCTGATAGAGAATCCTTCCCCGTTGCAATTCTGGGCAAAGGTTGCCAAGAAAAGCAAGAGGTTGAAATTCCTGACAACAGATGATGGCGGCTGGTGTAAATTCGCGCCATGCACGCCATCATCCATACCGACCACGGTCCTTTGACTGTGGAATTCTACGAAAAGGACGCCCCCAATACGGTGGCCAACTTTGTCAAGCTCGCCCGCAACGGTTTTTACAACAACTTGAACTTTCACCGGGTGATCCCCGATTTCGTTGTGCAAGGCGGTTGTCCGAACGGCAATGGTGCAGGTGGCCCTGGCTACAGCATTGACTGTGAGCTCAAAGGCGGAAATCAACACCACGAGCGCGGTGTATTGTCCATGGCCCATGCCGGACGCAATACGGGCGGCTCCCAATTCTTTCTCGTTTTGTCTCGAGACAGCACGGCCCACCTCGATGGCAACCACACCTGCTTTGGCAAGGTGACGGAGGGGCTAGACCTGGTCGGAAAGATTGTTGGCGGCGACGGCTTCCGGGTGGAAGTGATCGACTGATCACAGGCCGTCTGAAGGCATAGAAGCGCCAATCCGCAAGGCGGTGGAAGCAAAAAGGCCCTCCCGTAAGGGAAGGCCTTGTACCCGGAGCGGGGCTTGAACCCGCACGGCCATAAAGGCCACAGGATTTTAAGTCCGGCGTGTCTACCAATTCCACCATCCGGGCAGCGGCGCGCAGTTGCTTGGCGATGCCGAAGCAATGCCATCGCGTCCCACGCGCCTGGGGTTGGGGGCGCAAATGTCGCTGAAAGTGATGGAAAATTGGGCTAGAGAGAAGGTCAATTCATGTGATCCGAAATCCACTGCGTGCCCGACCACATGAGCTCGGCAAAAATGCCATTGCTTTCCCATTGCTGGGCGTACGTCAGCCAGTTGCCCGCGAGGTCCTGCAGATAAACCGTCTGCGTGTCTTGGTCGGACTGCTTGACGATGGTCATGCGCACGGTTTGCCCTGCGTATTCGCCCGGTGGCACGGAAACATACAGGTACGGAAAGGTGAAATTCTCAGCGATATACAAGTCGTATCCGAGGGGGATTGCCACGGTCGTATCTGGATCGAAATGGAACACTGAGGGGAGGGTTTGCGGCGGCGGCACCGGGGTGAATGGGCCTCCATAATACTGCAGCACAATCATCACATCGTCTATACCAATATGTCCGTCGGCGTCAGCATCCGGGTTGTACGCCTGGGCGTGGGCATTTGCTCCGAGCGAGCTTATGAGGCAGGTGGCGAGAAGAAATAGCGGGAGATTCATGATAGAATTGGGCGGCTTTGCACTGGTTTTCAACACATTAAAATACGACATTTCGCAGCGACTTGGGGGCTAAATTTGCAGTCGTCATGAAGCATACTCCCTCCCAATCTAAAGCTGTCAAGCCCGCGTTGCATATGGTCGACCTGCTGGGCCTGCACAAGCGATTTCAGGCCGAGATGGAAGCGGCCGTTTTGGGCGTGCTGCGCTCAGGCCAATACATAGGCGGGCCCGAGGTGGCGGCCTTTGCCGAGGAGCTGGGGGCTTACTTGGGCGCGGGCGTGCACGTGGTGCCGTGCGCCAATGGAACGGATGCCTTGCAGATTGCGTTGATGGGCCTGGGACTCGAGCCCGGGGATGAGGTGATCACCACGTCGTTCACATTTATCGCTACGGCTGAGGTCATCGCCCTGCTGGGGCTGAAGCCCGTGCTGGTCGATGTCGATCCTGAGACCTTCACGATGGATGTCGAGCAAGCTCGCCGGGCGGTTACAGGGCGCACAAAGGTGATTTTGCCCGTGCACTTGTATGGGCAGTGCGCTGATATGACCGGCTTGCGAGCACTTGCGGACGAGCATGGCTTGGCGCTCGTCGAAGACGCGGCGCAGGCGATCGGGTCGCATTGGAACTTGGGCAGTGCAATCGAGCCCGATCGCCGCGCCGCAGGAACGCTGGGGGATATCGGAACGACGAGCTTTTTCCCGAGTAAGAATCTCGGGGGGTGCGGAGATGGCGGCGCGATCTTCACGCGGGATGCCGAGATGGCGGCGAAGCTAAGAATGATCTGCAACCACGGTTCGAAGGAGCGCTATCTGCATGAAGTGGTGGGCGTGAATAGCAGGCTGGACGGCATGCAAGCCGCCATGTTGCGTGTGAAGTTGAGGCATCTTGATGCCTTCAATATGGCGCGCGTGGCTGCTGCTGATCGGTATGACGCCCTCATCGCAGAGGTGAACGCATCTGATGGCGAGCAGCTGCCGAGGGTGCACACGCCGGCGCGCGATCCCTTTTCCGGCCATGTGTTCCATCAGTACACACTGAAGCTGGGCGATGCCGGTCAGGGTGCTTCGTTGCGCGATGGATTGGCATTACACTTCACAGAGAAAGGCATTCCGCACGGGATTTACTATCCGATCCCGATCCACCGGCAACCGGCATACTTGAAGTATGGCATCGATCCTGCCGACTTGCCCGTGACGGAGGACTTGACGAATCGCGTGATTTCACTGCCAATGCACACGGAGTTGACAGAAGAAGTCCAGGGTCGAATTGTAGGGGAATTGGCTGCGTATCTTCGTAGCCTCTGAAAAAGCAAAAGAGGATGAAAATTGCAGTAGTTGGGACGGGATATGTCGGGCTTGTGACGGGCACGTGTTTCGCGGAAACGGGTAATGACGTGATCTGCGTTGATATTGATGCTGAAAAAGTGGCAACAATGCGCGGGGGAGCGATTCCAATTTATGAGCCACATCTCGACGTGCTTTTTGAACGCAATTTGAAAGCCGGTCGGCTTCAATTCACCACAGATTTGGACGACGCGATTGAGCATGCAGAGGTGATATTTCTCGCTTTGCCGACCCCACCGGATGAGGATGGGAGCGCGGACCTGAGTTATGTTTTGGGCGTGGCCGAGGAATTGGGTCGGAAGATCAAAGACTACAAGGTAATTGTCGACAAGAGCACGGTGCCTGTAGGAACTGCCGATCGGGTACGGAAGGCGGTCGCTGAGCATGCGAGCTGTGAATTTGACATCGTGTCAAACCCGGAATTTTTGCGCGAGGGGTTTGCCGTAGACGACTTTATGAAGCCCGACCGCGTTGTAGTCGGCGTGAGTTCGAAGCGGGCCGAAGACGTGATGACCGAGTTGTACGGGCCGTTCATCCGGCAGGGCAACCCGCTGATCGTGATGGACGAGCGGAGCGCCGAGCTGACGAAGTACGCTGCGAACGCCTTTTTGGCGACAAAAATCACCTTCATGAACGAAATCGCAAACTACTGCGAAGCCGTGGGGGCTGATGTGGACAAGGTGCGCCGTGGGATGGGGACGGACACGCGAATCGGGCCGCGCTTCTTGTTTCCGGGGATAGGCTATGGTGGCAGCTGCTTCCCCAAAGATGTGCAGGCCCTGCATCGGAGCGGGCTGGCGGCCGAACGGCCCTTTGCAATCTTGGAGGCGGTGATGTCGGTGAACGAGCGACAGAAAACCATACTGTTCGAAGAAATTTCTGCCCGCTTTGGTGGGGACTTGCGCGGGGTGCGGATTGCCGTTTGGGGGCTGGCCTTCAAGCCGGAAACCGATGATATTCGTGAGGCGCCAGCCTTGTACATGATCGAGCGCCTGCTGGAGGCTGGGGCCGTGGTGAGCGCCTACGATCCGGAGGCCATTGACAACGTACGCCGGCGACTGGGAGACCGCATAGAATACTGCGAGGATCCATATCAGGCGTTGGCCTCGGCAGATGCGCTGCTGATTTGCACTGAGTGGCAGCTGTTCCGGACGCCCAATCTCGAGCGCATGGCCGAAGACCTCAACAACAAGCTCATTTTTGACGGACGTAACTTGTACGACGTGAAGAAGATGGAGGAGCAGGGATGGGAGTACATCTCCATCGGCCGGCAGCGCAGTGCGCCCGCCGTTTGAACGATGAACGACCACGAAAACGCAGCAAGAAGAAAAGACGACATGGAACGCATTTTGATCACCGGCGCCGCTGGATTTCTAG
>CALACF010000341.1 GCA_937890245.1 uncultured Flavobacteriales bacterium | reverse complement strand
GGATGATGAAGAGAGGAATGGCGATGTAAATTACACGCACACTGTTGAATAGGCTCGAGAAGATGAGGCCCACCAGGTTGGCCAAACAGGCCGTGGTGAAGAGCACAGCCCAATACGGAAGCAGGAAGCTCGGCAGCTCCAGGATCCAGCAGCCGATGGCGACAAATGCCAGTGTTTGAAGGGCCGATACGATGAAAAGGACGCCGCATTTTGCAGATAAATACGCGCCGAAACTCACGCCCAGATGCCCCTCTCGCTCGCGCATCAAACGGTCGCGAAACAACTCCTCACCGCTGATGGTCAGGCCGAGAAAAATCGCGACAATCGTAGATACAAAAAGGAAATGCGGCACGTTGTCCGACCCTCCAAAACTATACGCCTCCCCGGGTAAACTGTACTTGAGCAACCAAGCCAATGGCCCAGCCAACAAGGGCGCAACCAAGCTGTTTATCCAGAGGTACTGCTTGTTCTTCAGCTTCCGCGTGACATCCCTCAAAAACTGGGTCTTGAACTGCATATAGCGACCCGGGATTCGAGGAAGTCCGACTTTTTCAACCTTCTCGTCGGCCACTTCCGCCACGGAAGGATTGACCAAGACATTGTAAAAATCGTTCCACTCCACAGGTGTGATGCGCCGCCGACTCGTAGGCAGTCCGCGCTGATCGAGCACGGGTGTTTCCACGATATCAAAGATCTGTTCGGGCGTTACATTTCCACATGTCCCACACGCTGGTTGCTTCGCATTGAGGTGATTGACCAGCGTTCTGAAATGGCTCAAGGCATCCATTGGCACACCCGTATAAATCGGATATCCTCCGTGGTCAAGCACCCACAATTGGTCGAACAAGCGGAAAATTGCGGCCGACGGTTGATGAATCACAGCCACCACTAGCGTACCCTGGAAGGTCAATTCCTTGAGCAACTCCATCAACTGTTCGGAATCCTTGGATGACAATCCGCTGGTCGGCTCATCGACAAAGAGCACGCGCGGATTCCGCAACAACTCCAAGGCAATATTCAAGCGCTTGCGCTGCCCCCCGGATATGGTCTTGTGAAGTGCATTGCCTACCGGCAAATCTCGCACTTCCCACAGACCAATCCGCTCCAACAATTCATCCGTCCGCCCCCCGATCTCGGCCTCCGTCGCATCGAGCACCAGCCGCCCGGTAAACAATAAATTCTCACGGACACTCAACTCCTCGAGCAGCATATCCGCCTGGGGCACCAGCCCTATCATCCCCAGTGCTTCCGGGCTCTCCACCCCCAGCCCATTCAAGGTAATCCGACCCGAGGTCGGCGCCGCACGCCCGCTGAGCAGCCCCAACAACGTCGATTTCCCCGATCCACTGGCGCCCATAA
>CALACF010000340.1 GCA_937890245.1 uncultured Flavobacteriales bacterium | reverse complement strand
GCAGCCAACTGCCGCACAGTACCGCCCCGACTGCCCATCGACCCTGAAGCGCTCACGTCCACCAGCAGCATTGCCGTCAGCTCGCGTTCCTCCTCAAACACCTTGATAAACGGGCTGTTCATCCGTGCTGTCACATTCCAATCAATTGCGCGAATAGAATCGCCGGGCTGGTAAGCGCGGTTCTCCCGGAAAGCCATCCCTTGCCCCTTGAAGGCACTGTGGTACTCTCCCGAAAAAATGCGGTTGCTCAAACCACGCGTTCTCAGCTCGATGCGGCGGACGCGACGAATTAGTTCTGCAGTATCCAAATTGGAATATTAAGGGACCTCGACTTGATCGAGAATCTCAGTGACAATCTGCTCCTGACGAATTTCCTCCGCCTCTGCTTCGAATGTTAGGCCAATCCGGTGGCGCATGACGTCCATAGCTACGGCCCGCACGTCCTCGGGAATGACGAAGCCGCGGCGGTTCATGAATGCGTGCGCCTTTGCCGCCAGGGCAAGTCCGATCGAAGCACGTGGCGAGGCCCCAAAACCGATGAGCTGCTTCAAATGTCCGAGTCCGTAATTCTCGGGGCTCCGCGTGGCATAGACGAGCGATACGATGTAGCGCTCGATTTTTTCGTCCATGTACACCTCCCGAATCAAGGCCCGGGCCTTCAAGATTTCCTCTGGCTTGGCCACGGCCTGCACCTTTTGCTTGCCCCCAGGCGCGACTTGCTGGCGAACAATCGCCTGCTCCTGTTCTGGCGTCGGGTATCCAATCACGACCTTCAATAAGAAGCGGTCGACTTGGGCTTCGGGAAGGGGGTACGTGCCTTCTTGCTCAACCGGGTTCTGGGTTGCGAGCACCAAAAATGGTTCGGGCAACTTAAAGGTCTCGCCGCCAATGGTGACCTGCCGTTCTTGCATGGCCTCGAGCAAGGCGGATTGGACTTTTGCCGGTGCGCGGTTGATCTCGTCGGCGAGGATGAAATTGCCAAAAATCGGCCCCTTTCGCACGCTGAACTCCTCTTTCTTCTGGTTGTAAATCTGCGTGCCCACCACGTCTGCCGGGAGCAAGTCCGGTGTGAATTGAATCCTCGAAAACGACAAATCCACGCAATCACTCAAAGACTGTATGGCCAGCGTCTTGGCCAGACCTGGTACACCTTCAAGCAGCACGTGCCCATCGGCCAATAGTCCGATCAGCAGCTTGTCGACCATGTCGTGTTGTCCGATAATTGCCTTGCCAATTTCATGTCGAATCGCATCGACAAATCCACTGGCCGCTGCAATGCGTTCATTCAGCGCTTGGATGTCAGGTGCCTGTGCGGCCTGCGGTGCTTGCGGGCTGGGTGTAGCTGCCATAGCTGGGGTCGTGTCCATATCGATTCGGGTGGTTTGCGTCGTTGCAAAAATAACCCCCAGCCTCCGCCATACAAGCCTCGCTTCTCTTAAAAAATGTTTGCCGGTTGTTCTCAACTTCCACCTTCTCGCGATGGGCGTTATGCCAATTCAGTTTCAAATTAGCACCATGGATTTTGGAGATATCGTAGGAAGTGTCGAGGCATTTCAGAAGGCATTTAAGTTGCATGTAGGCACATCGCCCGACGCCCGTTTGACCCCTGAACTGGTTGATTTGCGCCACCGCTTGATGGCCGAAGAGAACGAAGAGTATCTCGAGGCGGCGCGAAATGGCGACATGGTAGAAATTGCCGATGCCTTGGGTGACCAGCTGTACATTTTGTGCGGGACGATTGTTTGTCACGGTATGCAAGACGTGATCGCCGATGTGTTCAAGTCTATCCAAGACAGCAACATGTCCAAGCTCGGCGCAGATGGCCAGCCCATCTACCGCGAGGACGGCAAAGTCTTGAAAGGCCCTGGCTTCTTCGCGCCGGACCTTAAAAAGGTCCTCGAGTCGCATGGCGTTGACGTTCCGGCTCCGTCACCCGTCGTTCCCGCTTAAACAATCCTCGACGCATGAATCAGAAACTTGCAGGCATATTTGACAAGGCCATGTCGCAGGCTCGGGGAGGAAATCCGAGTCGCTTGGACCGCGTCATGCGGATCGCCTTGCCCTTCAATCGGCCGCATAAAATTCGCCTCCTGGAGAGCGGTCCTGCTGGAGCGGTTGTGGGTTTGCCGGACCGCCGTTCAAACAAGAATCACTTGGGCGGGATGCACGCCTGTGCGATTGCTACAGCATTGGAATACTGCTCCGGGCTTACCATTTTGATGGGTGAAGACATGGGCGGCTACCGAATTATCATGTCGCGCATCGAGGTCGACTATCTCGCACGGCCTGAAGGCGATTGCCGGGCCAGCGTACCAGAGGGCGTCGATGCAAAATTCCTTGCCGAGCTATCCGACCTGGGCGTTGCAAAAACTTCGATCACCGCCGTCCTTCACGACGCCTCCGGCCGAGAGGTGGCCCGCGCCTTGGTGCATTGGCAACTCAAGCGCTGGGACCTCATCGGCCGGAAGTGAAACTGTAATCGAGAATAAGGTTTGGAGGCTGTTTGGCGATCAGTGCACGCAAGCTGATTCGCGGGGCGATTCGTGGACTTTCCCGCGGTTGTAACCGGTTAAATACCAGCGCTCACCGTCGTATTTCGCTCTGAGCGAGATGGGGCCTAGGGGCTTGGGAAAGCGCACATAGTCGTCGCTCACGAAGCCCTTGATGGTTCCCAACTCCGGGTGTTCAATTTTGATGGGGCGCCAGATGAATCCATTGCCTCCGGCTGCGAGTTCAGCGAGGTTCGGGCCGCCGCTGTAGCTGCCCTGGTCGAGCAAGCAGATCACTTCTCCTCCGGGCTTTCGGCGCAGCTTGACGCGGTTTCCGGTGATGATGATGTGCTCGGCGTGGTTGCGGGCTGAGGCGTGCAAATTCTGCATCGTCCCATCTGCATCGACCAAGGCAAATCCATCTGAAAAGCGGGCGATGTCGCGGCCGAAGCGCGCAAATCCGTGGCGCTTGAGCTCGAAGCTGAGGATGTCTGCGCGCGGCGATGAAGTAGCCGTTCCGTCGATTGGCAGGCTGAGTTCGTTCGTTATGTCTGGTGCAAAGCAGTTCAGGACAGCTTCGATGTCGCCGGCTTCTCCGCGTTCCACCACGTATCCTATAAAGTTGTCGAAATTTCTGAGGTCTTGAGGCACCGGGTGTGCGCTTGGGTTGGCGCTTGGATTGGCCAATAAACTGGTGCTGGCAAGCAGCGCTATGAGTGTGAGGGGGGCTGTGGTGTTCATTTGCTGGGGGTTTCTGCTAGAGAAGACGTTTTGATTTTCGCTGTCTGCACCTTTGGATGGCTGCCCGTCGGCGTCCGTCGTTAGTTCGCCCCAGTTGAGCGTTCAAAAGCCGTGAGCCGGGACTGTTACGGCGACCTACAAGCCTTACCTTTGCGCCCGCAAACCTCAACGTTTGAACGTATGATCAACATCACATTGCCCGACGGATCGGTGCGCCAGGCCGCCGATGACGCCACAGCACTTGACGTGGCCCGAGATATCAGTGAGGGCCTGGCCCGCAATGTCCTGGCCGCAGAAGTGGATGGAGAAGTCCGCGACGCTCAGCGCCCTTTGGGCGGCGACGCACGCTTGAAACTGCTCACTTGGGGCAGCGAAGCCGCCGCCGCAACCATGTGGCACAGCGGCGCGCACTTGATGGCCGAGGCCCTCGAGGCCCTCTACCCGGGCGTCAAGTTCTGGGTCGGACCATCAGTAGAAGGTGGCTTCTATTACGACGTCGATTTCGGCGAACACACATTCAGTGAGAAGGAGTTCCCGGCTGTCGAGAAGAAGATGTTGGAACTGGCCAAGACGAAGTCGACCTATGACCGGCGTGACATTTCGAAGGCTGATGCCATTGCCTACTTTGAGGAGAAGGGGGACGATTTTAAATTGGACTTACTACAAAGACTGCCGGACGGTGAAATTACTTTCTACACCCAGGGCGGTTTTACGGATCTTTGCCGAGGCCCACACATCCCACACACAGGGCACATCAAGGCCGTGAAGCTTTTGAAGGTTGCCGGTGCCTACTTGAAGGGCGACGACAGTTTGCAGCAATTGACACGGATTTACGGCATTGCATTCCCCAAGAAGTCCATGCTCACAGAGCATCTCGAACTGATTGAGGAGGCAAAGAAGCGCGACCACCGAAAGCTCGGAAAGGAGCTCGACTTGTTCACCTTCAGCGAGAAGGTGGGCGCGGGCTTGCCGCTTTGGCTCCCAAAGGGCGCCGATTTGCGGATGCGCCTCGAGAATTTCTTGCGCGACGCCCAGAAGAAGATGGGCTATGAGTCGGTGATCACGCCACACATTGCCAACAAGGAGCTCTATGTCTGTTCCGGGCATTACGATAAGTACGGTGCCGATAGTTTTCAGTCGATTAAGACGCCCAATGAAGGGGAGGAGTACCTGCTCAAGCCGATGAATTGTCCGCACCACTGCGAGATTTTTAAGTCGCGCCCGCGGAGCTATCGTGATCTTCCTGTTCGGTTTGCAGAGTTTGGAACGGTGTACCGCTATGAGCAAAGTGGGGAGCTGCACGGCTTGACACGCGTGCGTGGATTTACGCAAGACGACGCGCATATTTTCTGCACGGCCGAACAAGTGAAAAATGAGGTCAGCAAGGTCATCGATTTGGTTCTCTACATATTCAAAACGCTTGACTTCAAGGACTTCATCGTTCAAATTTCGCTGCGCGATCCCCTGACACCTGAGAAGTACATCGGCTCCGATGAAAATTGGGAGAAGGCTGAACGCGCCATCATCGAGGTCGCGGAGGAAAAGGGGTTGGAGACGGTTACCGAAACGGGTGAGGCTGCTTTTTACGGGCCGAAATTGGACTTTATGGTCCGCGACGCCATCGGTCGGACATGGCAATTGGGAACGGTGCAAATCGACTACAATTTGCCGGACCGTTTTGAGCTCGAATACGTTGGTGCCGACAATGCGCGCCACCGCCCCGTGATGATCCACCGCGCTCCTTTTGGTTCTATGGAGCGTTTTGTCGCCATCTTAATTGAGCATTGCGAGGGTCGATTCCCGCTCTGGCTGACGCCGGAACAGGCGCGGGTACTGCCTGTGAGCGATAAGTACAATGAGTATGCAAAAAGGGTTTCAAAGTCCCTAGAAAATGCCGATATTCGCGCCCTCGTAGACGAGCGCAATGAGAAGGTGGGCAAGAAGATCCGTGAAGCGGAACTTTCCAAAGTGCCTTACATGCTGATTGTGGGAGGAAACGAGGCCGAACAGGGAACCGTATCGGTGCGCAAGCACGGAGAAGGCGATCTGGGAGGTATGCTGACCGAAGAGTTTGCTGACCACGTCCAAAGGGAGGTGGGCGACATGCTTACCGGCAGTAAGAGTATTGAACAACCTAACTGAGAAGTCATCGCTATTCGAAGGAGAAGATTCCGGGGTCCAGCCCGGGTGATCAAGAAGAACCCGCACCGCACGAATTCAGAAATTCGCGTGCCAAATGTTCGATTGGTCGGTGAAAACCTTCCAGAAGATGTGGACGTTTTGTCTACACCTGATGCGTTGGCTTTGGCAGAAGAATTGGAATTGGACTTGTGCGAGATTTCGCCCAAAGCTGACCCTCCGGTTTGCAGGATTCTGAACTATCAGAAGTTCCTGTACGACCAGAAGAAGAAGCAGAAGGAGATCAAGGCAAACAATACCAAGGTCAGCTTGAAGGAGATTCGTTTCGGTCCTAACACGGACGATCACGATTTCAACTTTAAGGTGAAACATGCCAGGAAGTTCCTCGAAGACGGCAACAAATTGAAGGCGCACGTTTTCTTCCGCGGAAGAAGCATCGTTTTCAAGGAGCGTGGCGAAATCCTATTGTTGCGTTTTGCAACGGAGTTGGAGGACGTCGGAATCGTGGAGTTGATGCCCAAACTGGAGGGCAAGCGGATGTTCATTACGCTCAAACCGAAGAAAAAGTAAACCCTCGGGTTCGTCCCGAACTTTAGACGAAAGGCCATGCCTAAGATGAAGACCAAAAGCAGCGCGAAAAAGCGCTTCACCGTTACAGGAACGGGGAAGATCAAGCGTAAGCATGCTTTCAAGTCGCACATTTTGACTAAGAAGACCACCAAGCAGAAGCGCAATTTGACGCATTCTGGGTTGGTCAGCAAAGCTGATGTGCCCAACATTAAAAAACAGCTCTGCATTTAAGTAGAGCGCATTTGATAACGGGTGTTCAGCTCCCAAGTGTTCAGCGAGTGCTGATCCGCTGCTCACCGAAATTCGATAATTATGCCAAGATCAAACAACGCTGTCGCTAGTAGAGCTCGCCGAAAGAAGGTGCTCAAGATGGCAAAAGGGTACTACGGTGCCCGCAAAAATGTCTGGACGGTTGCAAAAAACGCCGTCGACAAAGGACTCCTATACGCATACGTTGGGCGGAAGCTCAAGAAGCGTCAGTTCCGCTCTCTGTGGATCACCCGTATCAACGCTGGCGCGCGTCAATATGGAATGAGTTACTCCGTGTTCATGGGTAAGCTGTCCACCAAGGGCATTGAACTCAATCGCAAGGTCCTTGCTGACCTCGCGTTGAACCACCCCGAGGCCTTCAAGAAGGTCATCGACCAGGTGAAGTAAGAACTGTATTTTCGTAGAAATTTCTTAGAAAAAACAAGGGCCTCCCAGTTGGGTGGCCCTTTTTTTGTGCGCTGATATTGCTATACGCGAAGTTGGTGAGCAGCTTCAGCTTCAGTGAAGAAGTCGACCTTTCGCAATGGCGGCATCCGTGTAGTCCGGCTTGAACGACAGGGCGTTGTCATACGCTGTCAGCGCCTCTTCATGAGCGCCCATGCCCTCCAAGGCCAGTCCGAGGTTATAATGGGCCTGGTGAAAATGGGGCAGCACTTCAATGGCATTAGAAAACCAGATCGCCGCACTGTCATATGCCGCCAAATTGATCATGTGGATGTAACCCTTGTTGAAAGCGGCTGACGCATTCTGCGGGTCCAAGGCGAGGATGTGGTCATAGTTATTGAGTGCAGTCTGCCAATGTGCTTCTTCTTCATGGCTCTGCATGTAAATCGCCTCGTTGTAAAGTGCCTCCACACTCTGCGGCCGCAATTCTCGGGCTGTGCGGTAGTACTCCAAAGCCATGTCATTTCGAGCAGCGGCATAGAGGAGTCCCAACTCGATGTAGGCATCGTAGCGTTGGGGGTTGACTTCGATGGCAGTTTGCAGTGAGGATGCGGCCCTTGCAGTATCGCCGGTCTCCTTGTAAATCCGCCCCTTCATGTAGTACGCGGCATCGAGTTTCACGTCCGCTTGCAGGGCCTCGTTGAGCCGGTCTAGTGCCCGCTCGTACTGCCTTAAAT
>CALACF010000339.1 GCA_937890245.1 uncultured Flavobacteriales bacterium | reverse complement strand
CCAGCTCTCAATCCTCAAGGACCACCTCATGCCCACGGACGCAGCCCAGGCTGAGATAGACGCCATCGAGGATTACCACACCAAGGGCTACGCGGTCCTCAACCGTAGGGGCGGAGGCAGCACGGGCCGTATCCGATCCAAGTACACCTACAAGCTCATCCTCGCGGAGGCCAATAAGTTCAAGTCCAAGAAAGCGTTCACAGCTGCTCGCAGCGCCATGATGCAGGCAGTAACGCTGAGGAAATGGAACCGGCGCCTCGAAAAGGACACTGGCTGGCCAGTGCGCGTAGGCCCCAACTGGACCCCCGAGTCATGCCGGGAGGAGGCCAAGAAGTTCACTTACCTTTCCGACTGGTCCTCAGCTGGCGGCGGGTCCTACATCGCGGCTCACAGAGCTGGCTGGCTCAAGGTGATCAAGGCTGACCTGTTCAAAACCCCGAAACCCGTGGATTACAAGTGGACCCAGGAAACCTGCCATGCTCGGGCCAGGGCCTTTTCGTCCAGGTCTGAGTGGCAGTACAAAGCTGGAGACGGGTCCTACCCGGCAGCTCGGAGAAAGGGCTGGCTTATCCCCATCACAGACGATGTCTTCGGCCCCCGGCTCAGCAGGTGGTCCCCCAAATTCAAAGTTCAACCCAGCTCCTGTAGTTAAATCAAGATGATCATTCACGTAAACGACACGGAGACGGTGCCAGAGGTTGAGGGAACGCTGTTCGGAATGGTGCAGCAGTCCGTCAACTCGCTGGTGACGCTGAAGAACACCGGCTCTAACACGATGAACTACCGGTTCCAGGAGTACAATGGAGCGACGTGGGTTGACATCGGCGTGAGTGGCTCAGACACCTACAACACCATCGC
The DNA here is from genome assembly GCA_937890245.1 of uncultured Flavobacteriales bacterium. GTDB lineage: Bacteria > Bacteroidota > Bacteroidia > Flavobacteriales_D > Sanyastnellaceae > UBA8752. The sequence continues at coordinate 12,753 of CALACF010000339.1, read as the reverse complement.
GTCGCTGGCAGTTGTGACCCTGGAGTTGACATCGGCGTTGCAGCAGGTTCGCCTGGTGGGCAATGCGTCAGGTGGTGCGTTTCTTGAATTCTCGATCACGTGGCACGTGACCCGGCCCAGCGGCGGAAACATTCCGACTGCGATAGCCTGCTAGACCATCGCCAACGCCTCGTCTACCCTCCGCTGCTGACTACGCCCTGAACCGCGTACCCCAGACAAGCGGTGGTACCACTCGGACAGGCTATCAAATCCCATATCGTCGAGGAGGCCACCATCAGCCCACCTGATAACACCGGGAGACGGCACGTCAGCGATGCCTGAGTTCAGGAGAGTCAGGCTGAAAGAGTCCCAGAACTTATCTTGCATGTGCTCAGGCACCTGATCGGAGATGGTGGTAAGCGCCTCCTCGAAATTCATGTCGGGACGGACATGCTTGAACAGCTGCGCCACTTTTTTCGCTCCCCAACCCTTCAAGCCGTCAATGGCGTCGACCTTGTCGCCCAGGATGGCCAGGGCGATAGCCATTTGACTGGGATGCTTCACGCTCCACTTGCTCAGGATGGTGTGGTTTGACAGGGGACCCTTGGTGTTGAGGCTGTAGTAGGTCACCGGCCCACCGTGAAGCTGCTGGAGGTCTTTGTCCCCGCTGACGACGTAGATCCTGTCAGCAGCACTCTCAAACACGGCTGTGGCCACCAGGTCGTCAGCCTCATACCCCTGAATGAGGGCGTTGGGGGTGCCCAGGAGCTTCGGAACGAAGTCTATGAACTCATCCAGCGTTGAGTGGAAGCCTGCGGGCTTAGGTGCGCGCTGCTTGTCCTTCTTCGCCCCAGCGTCCCAGCAAAACAGGCAGCGGGTGCCAGCGCGCCCGCCGTTACACCCCTCCATCACAGAGAAGAGTAACCCTAGCGAGGCGCGGATAGCCTCGTCAGTGTCGTCCTGGTCCTTCATCGCACCGAACCAGGATCGGGCGTAGAGGCTGTTTCCATCGATGATGATGTCAGTCATACATATCCGGGTATTTCTCTTTCCGCGCCGCGTGCCACTCGTCAGTCCACTCGGTGAAGTACACGAGTGCGTGATCAGGCAGGTTTGTCAGCTCTACTGTCATTCCCTTTCCCTCCATCGTGAGGTCCCACATTCGACGCCACCGTTGAGCCTGTGCTTGCTCGGTGGCGTCGACGAAAAAACTCTCTATCCAAAGACAAGGTATGGCTGAATCCCGTGTCGCACTTGGTACACTTGTGCGGGATCTCCTGGTTCAGGTGGGGGTTGAGGGTGTTTATCCTGTCCTCCAGTAAGGCTACGTCAGACGGCGATATGGCCTGATACCAATTGAAAAGCTCGACAACGTCTTCCGGTTCCGATCCCCCGACAGTCTGGATGGAGTACAACACCGCTGCAATCGCTGACGGAATGTTGCGCTTGTCTTCGTCTGACCGGTCTGCAATATCCATCTCCTGCCCTACGAGAAGAGGGGATGTGGTGATCTCGTCTTCACACTCTGGAAGTGTGAACTTGTCGAACCCTGGGTAGTCCTGATCCTTCTCTCCCACCCGCTGCAAATCGTTCGGCACAGTGATGCTCTCATCATCCGTAAGCCCGCACGATGGGCATTTCGAAGTGTAGAAGAGCACCCCGTCGTTTCGAAGTGACCGGGCCACCAGCAGGACGGTCGTCACGTCACCGGCGACGAAGTCTGTGACCCTGCAACCGTTCAACGAGCACAGCCTTTCCAGCAGGTCGTAGAAAAGGGTGTCTTGCTTTCCCTTTTGGGCACGATCCTGGAACCACGCGTCCACGGAAGAATCCCAAGGGTAGACGGTGATCTCACCCTCCGGGAAAGAACTCCTGGAAGAGAATCCACCAGAGAGAAGAGTGATGACCTTCTTGAATTTATCGCGGCGAGGCGTCAGGTCCTTCAGATTAGTTTGAATTGACATACCAGGTAGAACAGCTTATTTTTGTATACGTTATGCGGTAACATTGAGGAAATCATTTGTGCCGGATGTCGTGATCTCGTGGCCGCAGGAGGTCGCGGACCCCACCGTGGCAACGCCCACACCATCAATGCGAACAAGGACACTCCCGCCAAGGACAGTCGACAACATGGGCAGCCTATTCAGCGACTGGTCCACCAGGTGTTTGCCGTACCCGCCCGGCCCTGCACCCGCAGCCCCTGGGCAAAGTGTCGCATCACCGATGCGCACGCACTTTCCACCGAGTATGGTCGGCGCTGCCGGGAGTGTGGACCCGGAGAAAACGCCGCCACCGATGTTCGCTGCTCCGGCTGTTGCTACGAGGGCCATTACGCGAAGTTGATTGTGCCGCCAGTCATGGTCATGGTGCGCCCACCAGCGGACAGGGTCAGGTCGTTAATAGCAGTGAGTCTTACGTTTGTCAGCGAATTCAGGTCAAAGTCGTCTGACGTGACGGCGCCGTTGACAGCCCCTCCCGTGAGGATCAGTTTCCCGGCGACGGTGATGATAGGTGCCGCCAGGTCGATGTTGAGGGACGCTTTTAGGGCTACCCTGCCGTACGCATCTACATCAAAATCGCCCAGCATAGTCTCAAACCGGACGGCCCGAGCCATCGTCGTCAATTTGGAGCCGATGTTCATAAACATATTCGCAGTGACAAGCATCGACGCGCCGAGTGTGGCGTCATCGAATTCCTGATGCTGCCCCATTGGCGTAGCGATGGTGATGCTGCCGACGTTGGCTCCGGGTATGCCGCTGAGGAGCACCATACGGTAACCAGAGGACGTGGTCATAATGAGTGACCCGGCGTTCCACTCCACTGTGTGACCGTAACGCGTCAGGGCTGCCCGCTCCGGCTTCCCTGTCTTCCCAGCGTCGTCCGCATAGGCGTGCAGCTCAAATTTCTCCGCCTGGGGTTTTGTCTGCATGCACCATGACCACACGGGCTTCTCAGGCTCACCGTCCAGGAACTGCACTACCACCTGGTCGCCCACCTCAGGGAGCCACGACATGCCCCCGGACAACGGGCTGCCACCCGCAGGCATCCCATGAGGTATGGCCCAGGGGATATCGTCCATGGGAACGGCCCCGATAGTGCCGCCCTTTGTGCCATAGACCAGTGGAACACGGGCCTTGACCCTGCCAAGTTTCTCGGGATCGTTGACTTTTTCAACGTACCCTATGTAGATGCCGACGTGGTTCATTCAGAGTAACTACGGTAGTTAAGTTGTGCGTGAAGTAAAGAACCAGAGAAATAATTGGGCGAAGCAAGGCGGCATCGAACCGCAACGCAGCGATCTGTGGGTCGTGGACATGTCCGAAGCCTCAAAAGCCATAAACAACGTCGTTTACTCGCAGTCAGGGGCAACACCTGCCCCGCTGGAATCCGTTGTAGACAGCCAATACGCCCAGTCAGTGTCGCTTCCATCGCTGGATGTGAAGTCGGAAAACGTGGTGCGAGGGTCCATTCCGTACGCAGTTCCCGGCGCGGACGAGCCCCTGGGTCCTACCAGGATCGTGTTTCGCTTCGATTCGAGGACCGAGGCCAGAGGGTCGCGTGTTTATCGATTCCTTGACGCGTGGAGAGCAGTTGTGCGCGCCGGGCGCGGCGCAAGGGGCGGGGAGTACGCCATCACTCTGGATTCCACATACCGTGCGAATTACGTCCACAATATCAATGTGAAGCTACTCCGGGGGTCCGTGGACGCGCTGATTAACCCGGCTGAAGCTGCGACCCGTGCTCTCGGCACCCAAGTCGCCGTGAAGAAGGTTTTCAGGCCAGACGTGCGTGACGACGAGCTGTTCCCAGGGTCAACGCCGGAAAGTATGAAGCAGCTTTTGTACGGCAACGCGTCTCGTTTCAGCACGACCAGCAGAGCTGAGTCTGCCAAGCCAATCTCACAGGCACTTCCAGAGAGTAACCTCGTCGTCGCGAATGCGTTCGTCCTTGAGCGGGCCTGGTTGAGCGGATTCAAGCTCAGCGAGCTGAGCTATGAGGGGTCGGCAGGGATAGTGACGATTGAAGCTACGTTCCAGATCGGGAACCTGAAGGACGAGTCGTCTAACCTGCGCTCCGCTGAATCCCCCTTGTGGGACAACGGATTTGAATACGGCACGGAGACGTGGAGCAGATGATCTCGCTCAGTTGGGAAAAGCCATCCCAGCATTCAGCTGCTTGACCTCCTCCTTGGCCCTCTCGGCCGTACTCTCCGCCAGCCGCTTCATGCGTGAAATCGAGTCGGTGACTGACGGGCCAGGGGTGACCTGCCTTGCGATCTCCGTGTCGGCCGACCGGTGGGTGACTCTTTCAGCAACTTCGATCATTCGTGTAACACTCATGTTCTACATACCATATGAACGGCGCCATTTTGAAAAGAACGGTCGAATCACTGTTTTCAGTGGTCCCCGAGCGGTCCAACTCAGAGGAGATGGTGTTCCTGTGTCCGATGCCCGAGTGTGGCGACCAGTCGGGAAACAGGTCCGTCAACCTGAAGTCAGGCCAAACAGGGTGCTGGCGCTGTAACGTCGGCGGAGATTTCGTAAAGTGGGCCAACAGGGCTGGCTACGGGGTGACCGACATGGGAAGCACCCTGGCCACCGCAGAGGACCTCGCCCTCGCTCTGGACATCGACCCGGTAAGGATGTACGTGCCCACCGCGTCGGACCTGCGGATGCCCTACGGGTTCACGCGCTGCGAGGATGAGCCAGATTCCGTGTATTCAGAGCTGATCGAGAGGATGGCCATCAGGAAGAATTTGGACTGGGAGGACTTGCTTCGCGCCGGGGCCGGATACACGCGTGAGGGCCAATGGGAGCCGTTTACGCTGTTTCCTGTGGAGGAAAGGGGCAAGGTGGTCTACTTCCAGGGCCGGACCTACGTGGACGTTCCGGGGCGCAAGACGAAGCTTTTTCCGAGCAGGAAGGAAGCTCCTCTTGGTGCGCGATACTGGGTTTATGGAATCGACGAGCTGGAAGCCTGCACAGAGGATACCGTCGTAGTCGTCATGGAATCCATTTTGAACGTCCTGTCTATGCGACGCCACTTCGAGGAGGAGGGCGTCACCGGCTTCACGCCTGTGTGCGTGTTCAAACATTCGGTCGGGAAGGAGCAACTTTTCAAGCTGTTAAAGTGCCCCCGTGCCAAAGAAATTTGCCTGATGTTCGACCTGGACGCCTCAGCGTGGTCATGGAAGGTGGCGCGCAAGGCAAACGACCTCGTGAAGGTAACCGTGGCCGAGATGGCTCAGGACGACGACGCCAGCGCTAAGCTGGACCCAAATGACGATGCCAGGGGCGCGATGGCCGCGATTCTGGCCCGCACCAAATTTGACCACTCACGGTCAATCGAGATAGCAGCCGATAACGTATACAAAAGAAGATTCGACTTGAAGGAGTTCGACTTCGCTAAGTAAGGTTCTATCAGCCATATGAAAGAAACAACGTGTGTCAGAAAATTGTTCGGTGAGCGCATAGCCCTCAACAACGTCAAGGAACCACCCACCGGCGCAACCATCCTCCTGCCCGACACGGTCACTCACGAATTCCGCATCGCCGAAGTCGTCAAGGTGGGCGACATGAAGGTGGGTGACGATACCAGGGACGCTCACGTCGAGGTGGGTGACATGGTGATGTTCCAAATGAACGCGATGCAACACGGCAACGCTCGCTACAACTTCGGCAACGAGCACGTGATCGTCATGCCCCAGGGAGACCTGATCGCCAAGCTCATTGGCGGCAGCATGGACTACTCCGCGTTTGTCCCGGTGGGCAAGTGGGTTATCCTGTCGTTCAAGCAGCACCAGAACTCGGATGTCCTGTTCATCCCTGAGAAGTCTGCCGCCGTCGAGATGCCTGAGACGTTTTCGTTTCACGTGGAGAAGGTGGGCGCTGGCTGTAACGCGGAGATCAAGCCCGGCCAGGAGGTCATCGTCGAGCGCAACCGATGCAACCAGCTCAAAATTGAGGGGACGACGTATCTGTTCGTGTCGGATGACTGGATCTACGGGGCTGTCTCGCCGGATCGCGGAACCCAGACCGAGAAGGCGCAGGAAGAACCAAGCTTGCTGGTTAAGCCTTGAGGCTGTCTTTGAGCTGCTGGAGAGGTTCCAGCAGCTTTTTATCTTCTTTTGCGGCCGTCCTGAGCAGCCCCAGGACGGCCCGCAATATCGTCATGTCCACCGTCAGGTCGTTCCTGAATAGCTCAACGAACGTCGGGACTGCCTGCCTCCTGGAGGCAACCTTACCGGATATGACTGTCCTGAGGGCCAGGTCAGACCGGATCTCGTCCCTCCCGTTGATTATCGTCGCGTTTGACTCCTTCGTGCCCGCTTTCTCGGGCCGGTAGAGCGCGTTTGAGGTAACGAAGGCAATGTTGGATGGGTCGACGACCTTAAAATCCAGGTAGAGGTCCCCGTAGGTCAAGCTGGCCTCGCACAGTGCGCCGCGCTCGGCCACCACGTTTACCTTGAATCCGACGCTTTGGAGCATGTCGGCCGTCATGCGGATACCGGAGCGGATTGACTCCATGCGCTCCAACTGGTTTGGGAGGCGTGTCCGCTTGGCTTTCGCGATTGTTTCTTCTCGCGCCATGCCCCCGTCCGGGGACCCGATGTATCTCACTACTTTTCCCATACCCCCTAGAACAAAAAAAAGGGCCGCCCGAAGGCGACCCTTTTGATGATGCGATGCGAAGTGGCTTAGAAGCCGCCGCCGCCAGTTGGCGTAGGCTCGTTCGGAGCGTCCGGTGGCAAGCCCCAGTTCTTCGTGAGAGTCGGGTGGTCCATTGCTTCGTCCAGTCCCCAACCACGACGACCACCAGAAACAATGTCAATCTGCGCGCCACGAAGGTCGGCCTTGTTGCGCAGAACGGCAGTGATGTTGCATTTGGTCGAAGTGACGGTTCCCGTGAGGTCCGTCGCAGTGTTTCCCGATCCGAAGAACCCGATCTTCTTGGCGATGATCTGGTAGCTCGCGGTTTTGTTTCCGCCCGGCACGACAACGTGGGCCGCGCCAACGGCTGCAAACCCACTCGGAGAAGTCGTTCCATCCCGTTGTTTCAGCATCACGCGCAGAGTGGCGGTGCCGGTGTTTTCGAAGATGAAATCAACGTTCCCCAGGCGTTCATTTCCTCGCTGAGCGTAGCCCGCGATGACATCGGCGTCTGTGCCGAATCCGATTGCTGAAGCTTGGTTCATGGTATTTGTGCTTTAATTGAAGTGTTGTTAACGTTTCGGTTCACATGTAAGCACACGGAAGCCGTATGCCACACGCAAGACAATTGTAGCGTCAATGCTATTCGGAGTAGGACCTTATCTCTACAGCCAATTCCATCATTTCCTCGACAGTGTAGTTGATGCCAGCGCCCTCAATGGGGGTGTCTTTCATCCAGCGGCGGGCCACGGACTCGAAGTCCCAGGCTGACGCGTCGGCGCTGGGGTCACTCACTTCCTGCGGATCTAGGGCGTAGTCGTAGGTGGCCTCCGCCCTGGCCGCCAGCGGGTTGGCGTAAAAGCGGTCAGCCTCGGCCTGGGACGTGAGGCAGACTTTGTATCGATCTTCGGATGCCTCTGTACACCGTGCCTCAAACTGGTCCAGGGTTACTGTTAGGTAACGGGGGTACCCGAACGGGTCCATGGACACCCACTCAAGGTCGAGGGTGTCAGTGTCGACCACGGCTACACGCTTGGACTCCTGGGCCTCACCCCAGTTCTGCTCAAATGGTGATCCCACGTAATGGATTCTATCGGTGAGCGACTGGGGCTTGTGGATGTGCCCCAGGAGAGCCAGGTCAACCCAGTCCATGCAATCGACGCTGACGCCCTCCAGGAGGACGCCGTGGCGCGTGGCGCTCCCGACGGTCTGGAAGTGGCCCAGGAGGATCGTAGCGGGGAAATCCTTGGCCGTGTGACGCTTGTCGTCTATCCAGTCCGTAAGATCCCTGTTGCTGGCGGGGAACGGGGCCAGCAAGATACGGCAGCCGCCCCGTTTAGAGAGGAGCGCGGTGGGCTGGTCAGCGACGGTGAAATAAGGGGTAAACATGCGTGAATTGCTTACCAAGGTGTTTTTGAGCACCTGCTCGTGGTTTCCAGTCAGCTTCAGGTGGTTACCTTCAGGGAACTGGTCCAGCCCTGCCAGGGTCGTGTCTATCGCAGGCACCGGCAGGAGCGACCGGTCGTCCATGGTGTCCCCGAGGTCCCAGAGAGAGTTGCACTCGTGTTTAACGTAGAGGCCGTAGAGGTCACGGAAGAACGTTTCTACCCGCCATTCCTGGAGGGACCTGAGAGGGTTTTTGAAGCACCTGGCGCCACCGGATGTGGCTTGCAGGTCGGCGTAGACGATTGATTTCATACTGCGTAGAACCGAGTGTGCGCGCTGGCACACTCTTATTTTGTTTGAAAACCCAATGGTCTTAGCGGTGGTTTTGCATACTTTTTCGATTTTGTTCTATCTGGTAGGCAACTTATACCGATGAGAACGTACACACTACGAATCAAGAATCGCAAGCGACTCGAAGTCCAGGTGGCCCGGCCCGCTTGGCTTCCTGGTCGGCCGCGCCTTAATCGCAGGTGGCTTGGAGCGCAGGTCGAGCTGGCGTTTACGAGGCCGGTCGTGCACGGATCACTGGTAGCCTGTAGTTAAGGCGTGAACGTATCGCAAGTTGCCAAGTTCCTTATCGAGGGCGAAGACGCCTCCAGCGCGAAGATTTCGGTATTCGTGAATCGCATGATGTTGCGGATCTACACGGTCCCGCACTTCATGTCGGCCCTTGTCGACGTGGGTCTGGACAGCAGCAAGGAGGATGGCACCACTACCGTACAGCTCGACTTTAGCAGGCTACCTGACGAGGCAGTAGAACCCCTCACCCGCCTGATATCAGCTCCCAGTGCGACAAAGGTGCTGCAATACGTCAAAATGGGGACTGCCCGCACCGGGATCGAGTTCGACGTGAAGGACAGCGACCTCAAGGGCGAGGACTACGATTACGCAGCATGACCTCGATTGCTCAGAAGCTCATCGGCACCTACGTGCAGGATAGCCATGTGCCGGATACGGGTCTTTGCGCATGGTTCCAGAAGGAGTGCCGCCAGGGAGCACTCGTTGAGGCGGTCACCAAGTTCGCTGAATCTCAGAAAGAAAAACCGGACCCACGCAAGGTGGCGGTCGTTCGCGTTACCGAAAATTGTATACAATGCTCGCTTCCGTGCCGCGTTTTCGACCACGAGGGCCCCTCCGCAGTGGCCACGGAGGTGGAGTTCACTCTCGAACTCCCGAGTGGGGCCGCTCGCCGGATCAACGATTACGCCTGATTCTCAGCATCCTCTTCTCCGGGAGCCGGGGCGGGCGTGATGACCGCGTCAAAATCACGGTCCTCAGCGTCTGAGTAGGCCAGCTTGCCGCTCAGGTAGTCCAGCACGAGCTTGCGACAGAACTTGTTCGGGCTGCCTACGCCAACAATAGGATGTTGGGTCAGTTCCTCGTCAAGTTGCCCCGCGTGCTCGCTCGGGATTCTGAAGGACATTACGGTATCTTTTATTACTTTGGTGCTCATATACGATGTTAGAACAGATTTACTGTTCTCTTGGGTGTAATTAAAATAACGATGCCAAAAAACACAATCGCCACCAACCTGATGAGCTATTTCGGCATGACCGGCAATAGCGGAGCAAACAGCGGCTCCCTCGTGCCTCGTGCCAACACACCCCAAGCACAACAGGAGCTTTACCGAAACTTTCTCGATCAGGGCAACGTGGCGAATCCTGATGTCTGGACACGTTACAATTCCGCGATGCGGCACCCAACAACGTTTGAGCAGATGCTCGAACTATGGGAAGACATGTCGTCATGGGACCTCATGGCTGCCGCGCTCGTCGAAATCGTAGACGAGGCTACGCAGGTCGATTCAAATAGTCCAGCCACAATTTGGTACGAGTGCAACGACAAGAAATTTGAGGACGAACTCAACCAGATGACCGTAAACATTGGGGTTGAGGACCTGATCCAATCCCAGGTGTGGCATGTCGCGGGCCTTGGCAATCATTTTGAGAAGATCGAATACGCGCCTGAAGAGGGCGTGCTGGGCCTCACGTACGTTCACCCCACCGACATCCGGCGCTACTGGCTGGAGCGTAACCGGAAGTGCATCGGGTTCAAATGGAAGGATCACAAGCCCAACAAGGAATCCGCCTTTGTCGGGGCCGACAACAAGACCCCAATCGAGCGAGTCGCCCTCAGCGACGGCCAGAATGTCGAGGATTTGTGGTATCCGTGGGACTTCCTGCATTTCCGAAGAATGTTTCGTCTACGTTTCTCTGAGCATGGTGAACCCATCTTCGACGAGGCCCAGGGGATCTACAAGAAGCTGAAGCTGGCAGTCGACCAGATGGTGGTCATGCGCGCCCAGCTCCAGCCGACGCGCTACGCGATCAATATTGATGTGCAGGACCAGCCGCCCGCCGAGCAGGCCAAGACGGTGCAGCGCTGGAAACAGTCCCTGCGGTCCAAGCTCGCGTTCGGCTCGCCGACACAAGGCCCCTCAGGTCAATTCGACCAGCCCACTGATTTCCAATCGTTCTACAACGCCTGGGCACTCGACACCATCCTGTGGGTCGCCAAGCCAAAAGGGTTCAACCACGCGGTCGAGCGCCTGGAGGGAACTAGCAACGTGCCGGATGTGTACGATATCGAGATGCTGACGGATCTGTTTTACAGCATCATTGGCATGCCTCGGGGTCATCTCACGTCCCGCAATTCTGGCGGTGGTGGCGGTGGTGGCGATGGAACGCCACCATCGGGAAAGGCACTCCTGGCCCAGGACATGCGCTTTCTGCGCAAGATCAAGTCGATACGGCGCCCAATCGTCAACTGCTACACCTGGCTCGGATACCTGCACGCAGTGCTCAAGGGCAAGGACATCTCGTCCATGGACATCAGGGCGAAGATGCCCCCCATCGGTGGCCTTGAAGAGCAGATGAAAATGGAGATGCTAAAAGCCCAGGCTGAGGTGCTTGACGCTATGGCCGAGGTCATGGACCGCTACAACCTCCCCAAGGAAGCGTGGGTTGAGGTGATCTTCAAAAAGTATCTCCACCTCCCAGACGATATTGTAAACATTTTCATCACCAGCCTCCCGGCCGAGATGGACGCGCAACCCGTGGAGAGCCAGCAGCGCAAGGCAGCCCCCTACGCCTACAAACTCATCCGTGAGATCGAGGAGGCAGTTGACAACCAGCCTGGGGCTAAGGCCGCGTGCGACCAGCTCAAGACCCTGATGAACTACGAGAGCAACACCAGCGTAGCCAAGGCGAAGCTGCGCAAGTGGAAGAAGATCGACGAGGTCGTCCAGGTCCCCAACATCAAGGATTTCGACCTCATTGTGTCGTCCTACGGAAAAAGCCCGTTCGAGATGAAACGGGGAAAATCAGAGACGGCTGGGTCGAATGATGTCAAAGGCAAGACAACAAGGATACTTACAGAGGCGGCCGATCCATCACCGGCCAACGGTAACGGGGTCACTGACGGCCCAGCCTACCGGAGGTGGATGCCTGCGTCGTTTTAACTAATGCTGACGGTAAAAGACATCGACGGTGTGAGCTTGACTGACGTTGAGCGCACGGTTGCAGGCAGCGACGCGGGCGCGGCGGTGGCGATTAACGTTACCGTGGCGGAGGATGACGCGTCCCTGTCGGCCATGTACGTGTCAGCTACCCTCGACTGGAACGATGGATCGGAGCTGGTTACCACCGGTGCCGCAGCAGGTGAGGTGGGCATCAACCTGTCTAAATTTCTTCTTCCTGGATTTTATGTGATCACGATCACGGCCAGGAATTACCGCGCTCCCCTACACGACGTGGTCGTGGTGAAGTACCTGATCACGGTGGACAGCGGGAAGCTCTCCTCGAACCCACCCAGAATTGTATACGGCCCCATCCTTCCCCGCGACACAGGCAGCCCGCGTGTGGATACATGGCAGTTTGACACCGGGTCCGACCTTCTGATCCTTGAGTCGTGGGTGAAAATGCTGCTTCTGACAAGCAAGGGTGAGAGGATTATGGAGCCGAGCTACGGAACCGGCCTAAGACGTATACTTTTTGAACTTGATATCCGGGCAGTGGATACGCTCGTCCACGAAGAGATCGTTGGCGCGTTCGCAGCCCACCTCCCTGCGGTGAAAGTTGAGCGCATCGACGTAGCCCGTGATGCGCACAGGAGGGATGTCACCGTTTACCTGGCGCTGGTGTCCCGCCTCACTCAGCAAGCATTCCAGACCAACGTGGTATTCGTAAAATGAACCCGGACGATAAACCGTCGATCAAGCGCGAGGATTTCGTTAGGAAGTTCATGGGCCGGTGTGGGATGAGCTATCTGGACGCGGTCAGAGCTTACGAGACGATGGTCAGCACAATCGAGGACGGAATCGTGGGCGGCCACAAGATTTGCATTGGCAAAGTCGGGTCACTGACTCCAGTGTGGCACGAACCGAGGGACGTGAAAATGGGGTTCACGAAGACCGTAGGTGGCGGCATCAGAAAAGAGAAAAAGGTTTTTCACCTTGATGGCCGCTTTAAATTCAGATTCAACCTCTACCGGAAGTTTGTGGAGAGCCGCGATCTCCGGTGGGTGATGGACGAGGACGCTTACCCGTCCTCAGGTAGTTAGGACGACTATGGCAATCGAACCTGTATCAATTCCGGCAGCAGCCGCACTCAATTTCGGAGAAAACGATGTCCGCCACATTACGGAGGCGGATGGCCTCGGCGTTCCGGCGTTGCAGGCC